>CAKZKH010000053.1 GCA_937122485.1 uncultured bacterium
GCTTCCAGCAGCGCGGCGTTCACCCGCAAGGAGAGCGGGCAGATCAGGGCTTCCTTGTCCTGCAGGGCAGCCTTCCAGCCTTGAGCAGGGGGAGACTCGAGGACCTGCACCTCGTGGCCGGCGCCCTTCAGGCGCTCCACCGCCTCCGGAAACATCGCTGTGCTGATCAACACTTTGGCCATGGGCGATCGGGGGGATTCTAGCCCACCCGGGCGAGGAGAAACAGCGTCAAGGAGAGAGTTCCCAGGGAGAGGACGGTGGAGAGGAGGAGGGCCGCAGCGGCCACGTCCGCCCCCCGCTCGTACTGGGAAGCCAACAGAAACGCGTTGACCGCGCTGGGAACGCTCCCCTCAAGGACCAAACTTCCCCGGAGCACACCCTGGGTCCCAAAGGCCAAGGCCAGGGCCCAAGCCAGCGCTCCCCCGCCCAACAGCCGAGCCCCGGCCAGAACGGCCGCTGGCTTGACTACCTTGCCTGGCTGAATCCACGCCAGCTCAATTCCCAAAAGCAAAAGAAACAGAGGAATTGCCCCCTGGGCGAGAAGGCCGGTGGCTCGGGCGAGGAGGGGGGGCCACACATTCAGGCCTCGCACCACCACCGCCGCGGCCACCGCATAGGGCCAAGGAACCCGCAGAAGCTCGGTGAAAGAGGTGCGCCAGCGGAACTTGCCGTCCCAGGTGGCCAGCGTGACCCCCAACGTGCTCATCAGCACAATTTGGGTGGACAAGAACACCACGCCCACGTCCACCCCGGGCTGGCCGTAGGCGAAGAGAAGCAGTGGCAACCCCAAGTTTCCGCAGTTGCCGAAGGTCAGAACGAGGGAGACAGCCGTTTGGGCTCCAGGGTCTATAGGAAACAGCCATCGCCGGAGGGGGATGGAGAGGAGGAACATGGCGAAGGCGTAGACCACGGTGAACCCCGCCACCACACCCGCGGCGGAGGCGGTGAGGCTGGCCGTTCGCAGCGACTCGAAGATGAGGCCAGGGGACAGGACCCAAAAGCTCAGCTGGGCCAGAGGCCGGGAGGGCACCTTGGCCCACTTTCCAAAGGCGTAGCCCAAGGCCAGGAGGACAAACGTGGGCAGAAGGACGCTGGCGATCACGGGCCCAAGGTTACGGCGTCTTCGTAAGCTGTGCAGCTTGGGCGCTAAAATTCTCGGAGCCATGCGGATTGGGGTGACCGGCCATCCCGGTGTGGGGAAAAGCACGCTGGTGTTGCGGGTGATCGCGGCCGTACCCCTGCGGTGCGGGGGCATGGTGACCCAGGAGATCCGCAAGGTGGGCCGGCGGGTGGGGTTTGCCGTTCGCGACGTGGCCACCGGGAAGGAGGGGATTTTGGCCCACATCCATCTTGGCGATGGGCCTGCCTTTGGCCGCTACCGCCTCAGTTTGCGGGACCTGGAGGAGGTAGGGGCGGAGGCGATTGAGCGCGCCATCGCCGAGGCTGAGCTTGTGGTGGTGGACGAAGTGGGCCCCATGGAGCTTCATTCGCCGCGATTTGTGGCCGCAGTGGAGCGGGCCCTGGCCGAGGCCCCCAACCTCTTGGTCACCGTGCACCGGTCCTCCAACCACCCCTTGGCCTACAAAATCCGCCGCGGTATGGACCGCTACGTTCGCCTCACCCAAAGCAACCGCGAGGAGACGACCGCAGAAGTTATTCGGGCTTTTTTGGAACGCGCCGCGTCACCCAGCCGCTAGCCCATTTCCAACCCATGCCGAAGGGGGATGCGATCCAGTTTGTGGCAAGGTTCGGGCCCGGCTCCCCCCATGCAAGAGGGTTCGTTAAGCTGGTTTGGGGATTCCCGGACAGGACCTTCCGAAAGCTGGGGACTCTTTGGAGAGAAGGCAAGGGTTGGGCAGGTCCCCTGAACTTCCGTCCTGCCGTTTGGAGGGGCCGTTTCACAATCGAGAACACCCACCCTTGGGTGGGGGAGGTAGGGAGAGGGGGGCACAGGCGCCGGCCGGGCCCAAGAAGGCTATACTTCGGTGAGGAGGATCGTATGAAACGCTGGATTGCGGGGGTACTGGCCGTGGTGAGCGGGGTTTTCTTGGTGGGGTGTTGGCCCAGGGAGGGAGGAGGGGACTCGCCCTGCCCTTGTCCAGGGGGAGGGGGTACAACAGCCATCCTGGTGCCCTGGGAGACGATTGAGCAAGGTACGCACAGTGGAATTAAGGAGGAGCGGGGGGTGGTGATCCGCGAGGTCCAAGGCTGGGAAGAGTTGTGGGAGGAGCACGTGGCCGGGCGGTATCCCAAGCCGGAGTTGCCCTTTGTGGATTTCGCCCGGGAGATGGTGATTGGGTACTTCCTTGGGGAGAGGCCCACCGGCGGCTACGTGGTGGAGGTCGAGGAGATTTGGGTTACAGAGGGCAAGGTATGGGTCCGGGTGGGGGT
>CAKZKH010000054.1 GCA_937122485.1 uncultured bacterium
TCGCCTCCGCCACCTTCCTCCTTGAGGGCCTGTCCCGCGCCTGCGCCAACCAACTCACCCGCCACCGCCTGGCCAGCTTTGTCCAAGAGTCCATGCGCTACGTGGACGTCCGCGACCGGGACTTCGTCTGGCCCCACACCCTCCTCACCTCCCCCCTCCGCCCGGGGGTGGAAAGCCTCCTCGCCCAAGCCAAGGCCCTCTACGAACAAGCCCTGGAGCTAGGCATTCCCAAAGAAGACGCCCGCTACGTCCTGCCCCTGGGACTGGAGACCCGTTTGGTGGTCGCGGCCAACTTCCGCCAGTGGCGGCATATCCTCAAACTGCGGGCCTCGGCCGAAGCCCAGTGGGAGATCCGGGAAGTGTGCCGTGAGGTGCTCAACATCCTCAGGCACCACGCCCCCACGGTGTTCGCCGACTTGGAGATCAAACCATGACCGGCCTCCTTTCCGATGAAGAAATCCGCACCCTGTGCCAGGAAGAACCCCCACTGCTTCACCCCTTTGTTCCCCGCCAAGAGGGGAAACCCTCCTACGGCCTGGGATCGTTCGGGTACGACCTGCGGTTGGGTGCCCGGTTCCTCGTCCCTTTGGGGGGGATCAACGCCGTTCTGGACCCGGTGAACTTCCCCCGGGAGCACTTCCGGGAGATGACGGCCGAGCGGTTTTTCGAGTTGGCCCCCCACTCCCAAGTCCTGGCCGAGTCGGTGGAGACCTTCCACATGCCCGAGGACGTGATGGGCGTCTGCTGGGGCAAGTCCAGCTATGCCCGATGTGGCCTGCTGGTCAACGTCACCCCCCTGGAACCGGGCTGGAAGGGGAAGCTCACCATTGAGCTAGCGAACCTTTCTCCCCTGCCCATCCGCCTGCACGTGGGCCAGGGCATAGCCCAAGTTGTGTTTTTCCGGAGCCGCCGGCCTCACCGCACCTATGGGGAGAAGGAGGCCGGAGGTGCCTACCAGAACCAACCTGGGGTGACGCTGCCCCAGTAGCCCCTATGCCCTTTCGCTACGTGGTGCTGGGCGCAGGACGCCAGGGGGCGGCTGCCGCCTACGACCTGGCCCTCCACGGGGAAGCCCAAGAAGTGCTCCTCCTCGACCAAGACCTTGAGGCTGCGGCCAGAACCGCCGCCCGGCTGAACGACCTGCTTGGGCAGCCCCTGGTGCGTCCCAGCTTCGCCGATGCCAGCAAACCCGGGTCACTCCTCCCCTTGTTGAGGGAAGCCCACGGGCTCCTCTCGGCCGTGCCTTACGCCTTCAACCTAAGCGTCACGGAGCTCGCCATCCGGACGAAGGTGCACATGGTGGACCTGGGGGGCCACACCGGCATCGTCCGCAAGCAGTTGGCCCTCAGCCCCCATGCCTTGCGGGAAGGCATCACGGTGGTCCCCGACTGCGGCATGGGACCGGGAATGAACATCACCCTGGCTTTGGCGGCCATGGAAGCCCTGGACGAACCCCAAGAGGTGCGCATCTACGACGGGGGCCTGCCGCAGGAGTTCGAACCTCCCTGGGGCTACAAGCTTCTGTTCAGCGCCGAAGGCCTGGTCAACGAGTACTGCGGAGAAGCGTACTTCCTCCGCGAGGGCCGGGTCACCGCCGTACCTGCGCTCTCGGAAGTGGAGGAACTGGAAATCCCTGGGCTGGGAAAACTGGAGGCGTTCGTGACCTCCGGTGGGCTGTCCACCATGCCTTGGACGTTTGAAGGAAAACTGCAAGTCCTGGAAAACAAAACCCTCCGCTATCCGGGCCACGCCCGGCTGTTGGGCGTGTTGCGGGACTTGGGGTTGTTTTCCGAGAATCCCGTGGAGCTTGGAGGGGCCCGGGTTGTGCCCCGCGAATTGTTGGCCGCCCTCCTGGCCCGTGCCTGGCACGACCCCCACGTAAGGGATCTGGCCGTGATCTACGTCAAGAGCAGAGGGCGGAAAGATGGCAAGCCTGCACAGGCCACGGTCCACCTCCTGGACCGGTACGACGAGACCACCGGCTTTCGGGCCATGGAGAAACTGACGGGGTGGCACGCGGCCATGGTTCTGGCCATGGCGGTGCGGGGGGAGATCTCCCCGGGGGTCGTTCCCGTCGAACTGGCTCTCCCAGGCAGGAGGTTCCTGGACCTGGCCCCCTCCCGGGGGTGGAGAATCGTAACGAGCGTGCGCAAGCTGGGGAGGTACGGATGAAAACGGCAGTGGTCTACTATTCGCGGTTCGGAAGCACGGCCAAGGTAGCTCGGGCGCTAGGCAAAGCCCTGGGGGCCGAGGTTCACCCCCTGGAGCTCGCTCAGCGGTGCTCGATCCTGGGACTTATGATCCGCACAGCGCTGGGCAAGTCCGTGCGCTTGGCGCCCCTCAAGCTGGACTGGCAAGGCTTGGATCGCCTTGTCCTCTGTGCGCCCATCTGGGGAGGGCTACCGGCCAACCCCGCCCTGAGCTTCCTCAGGGCAAGCCCCCTCAAGGGGAAGGTGGTGGCCATCCTGTTCACCTGCGGCGGGGGCAGCTTGGCGCAGGCCAAAACCCGGGTCGCGGGGATTCTGGCCGAGCAAGGGGCCCAGCTTGGCCCGGTAGAGGCCGTCAACACCAGGAAAGCCCGCGATGCTGATCTGGAGGCCAAGGCCTTGGCCTTCGCCAACGTCCTCAAGGGCTAACCGGAGCGCAAGAGGTGAAAAGAACGGTCCACGACAT
>CAKZKH010000055.1 GCA_937122485.1 uncultured bacterium
CCGCCACCCAGAAGAACAGACCTGTCCCCGGGCCACCCAGCTCCCGGAACCAGGCCCCTTCAAATACCTCCGTTTCGGTCTGGTCCTGGACCTGGATGTAGGCCCCGGTTTTGAAGTCGAAGATGAGGATGTCCGCGGGGAACTTGTCCATCCCGCAGTAGCGGCCCGTTCCCTTCACGGCCACGTACACCACCGTGCCTTCCTGGACCGGGCCCACCAGGCGGTTGCCCCGGACATCAGAGAAGTACGGCTCAAAAGCCCAAGCAGCGCTGGCTAGCACCGCCACCAACACGATCGCCAACAAACCTTTTCTCGCCAACGTCGTACCTCCTTTCAACTGTCCGACCAAGTTGCTCACGCACGTCATGATGCCTCCCTTGTGAGTTGTGCCAACCGCTCACCACCTCCTTGAGTCAAGGCCAAAATCATAGACCGCGCCCGGCCGCGAGCCCCTTCACCTCCCGCGCTTGTTCCCTGCGCTGAGAGTTCACCCTCGCCGGCCTTTGCCCGTGCGCGTCAACGGCCCGTATGTTAGCCATTTCCCCGACGCCCGTCAAATCCGCCCCCTCGTGCCAACCGTACCGCGTCCGCCGACAACCCGTCCAGCTCAAACCTAGAGCGCTGGGTAGCCTACCTCGCCCTTCACCCTTCCCCGAAGCCTTCGCGTCCGGCCTCGTGCGGACGTTCGTCTGTTCCTGGGCGTACCCCCGGGGCGTGTTCCTCCAACGGCCCAGGTGTCCACTCCAGGGGGGTCAACCCGGTTGTCCCCCCCCACCCCCAATCCTTATGATGTACCATCCCCAAGTTGGGGGTTGGATCAGGGAGGGGCATTATGAGGAAGTTGTACAGAGCGCTGTCTGCCCTGGCCGTGGGGGTCGCTCTGGCCCTCACAGGCTGTGAACTTCTGTGGACGACGCCCCCGGAGGCCCTCACCTCGGTCAACGCCACCGACGGGACCTACACAGACCAGATCGTGGTCACCTGGCTGGCCTCGCCCCGCACCTCCAAGTACGAGGTCTGGCGCTCCCAAGCCGGCGAAGACGACTACGCGATGGTTGGCGAACCCCGGGGGACGACCTTCATCGACAGGGACGTGATCCCGAACGTCCTGTACTGGTACAAAGTCAAAGCCTGCAACCGTTTGGGGTGCAGCGAGTTTTCACCCCCGGAGTCCGGTTACGCCCAGGGGGAGGGCGTGCCCACGGTCCCGGCCGGTGTCTCCGCCACCGACGCGGTGTACACCGACCGGGTACGCGTGACCTGGAACGAGGTCTCGGGCGCCATCCGCTACGAGGTGTGGCGGTCCGCAAACCGGGACGGACAGTACACCCTGCTGGCCTCGACCGGGGCTCTCTTTTGGGACGATACCACGGTAACCCCGGCCAGCATTTACTGGTTCCGGGTCAAGGCTTGCAACGCGGGGGGGTGCAGCGCCCTCTCCAGCGCTGACTCCGGGTACAGCTATGCAGCCCGGCCAGAGCCCCCCACCAACCTCGATGCAACCGACGGCGCGTTCACCAACCGGGTCCAGCTCACTTGGCAGGCCGGCCTGGGCGCCGCCTACTACGAGGTGGAGCGAGCCCTCTCCGAGGAAGGACCCTACACCCGGATCGCCACCCCGGTCACCGGCACCACCTACACCGACTCCAACGTGACGGCCGAGACGGTGTACTGGTACCGGGTGCGGGCCTGCAACGGTGCTGGATGCAGTGCCTACGCTGTGCCCAACTCCGGATTCGCCTCGGCGGGCGCCGGAGGGGGCGGGGGGGGCACGGGAGGCGGCGGAAGAGCTCCCAATGCCCCTGGCGCAGTCCTGGCCACGGACGGTACCCACACGGACAAGGTGGTCGTCACCTGGTCCGCCGCACCCGGGGCCAAGAGGTACGAGCTGTGGCGCTCCGATGGGGAGACCACGGCAAGGCAGAAGCTCGGCGAGCCCACAGGGACAAGCTTCTCGGACACCACCCCTGAACCATGCAAGGTGTACTGGTACTGGGTTCGGGCCTGGAACGACAACGGTTTCAGCCCGTTCTCCTACCCGGATAGCGGATACAGGGGAGGCACCTTGGGCCAGGTGGACAAGACCAAGGTGAAGGCCATTGTGCTACCCCCCCCTTCGGAATCTCCCGACCTCTACGGGGTAAGGCTGGAGTGGCCCAACATCAAGGACGCCAGCACATTCGAGGTGCTGTACTCCATTTGGCGCGTCGGTCCTGGATCGCGCGAATTCGTCCGCACCGTTCCCCACAACCAATTGAAACCCGGCTCGGACACCGTCGTCTACTTCGAGGACACAGGCCTGGAAAGGAACACGTTTTACACCTACGAGATCCAGGCGTGCACCCAGACCTACGCCCGAAGACTTTGCTACGACGGAACGTGGAAGGACTGTGGGGCCTGTGTGCCCTGCGGAGGAACTGTCCGATTGAACGCCATTTTTGTGAGCTGTAATCCTCTGGCCCCCAACCTTCAGACCGCCAGCCTCACAGCCGACAAGACCAAGGTCGAGCTGGGATGGACCGATCCCTACGCCGGCACTTCCAACGAACGCACCGCCAAGTACAAGTTGTTCATCTGGAGAAAGGGGCCCACCGATAGCACCGCCCAGCTTATCGGGACGGTGGGAAACTTGGACAAAACCTCCTACGAATACACGCTTCCCGACGACTTGGAGCTGGGCAAGACCTACACGTTCTACTTCCGGGTGGCCAGCTGTTTCCCTTGTGACTGCGGGGTGTACTCGAACGAGAAGACGGTTTCTGTCAAGAAATAGCGGCGGGGACAGGTTCTGTTCCCGACAGTTGGGGTCACAGTTGGGGTCAAACCTTTACTTTTTGATCGCCCCTGTTCTGAGTTTGGGGTCAAACCGGAGTTTGGGGTCAAACCGTTATTTTTTTTGATCGGCCCGGGGTTCGGCCTTCCCCTTTGTTCGCGGACTTCGCGCCTTCGCGTACTTACTTTGGGGTCAACTTTGGGGTCAAACCTTTACTTTTTGATCGCCCCTGTTCTGACTTTGGGCTCAAACCGCGCTTTCGGGGTCAAACCTTTACTTTTGGTCACCCTGGGTTACCCTCTCCCAGGCCATGGCCCGACCCCTGCGCGTGGAATA
>CAKZKH010000056.1 GCA_937122485.1 uncultured bacterium
CCGCCCATCGTGGCTGTTCTCGGCCACATCGACCACGGCAAGACCACCTTGCTGGACACCATCCGTAAGACCCACGTGGCGGAGAAGGAGGCCGGGGGCATCACCCAATCCATCGGGGCCTACCAAGTGGGGGTAGACGGCCGGGCCATCACCTTCATCGATACACCGGGCCACCGGGCGTTCACGGCCATGCGCTCCCGGGGAGCCCGGGCCACGGACGTCGCCGTCCTCGTCGTGGCCGCCGATGATGGGGTCATGGCCCAGACCCTGGAAGCCATTGACCACATCAAGGCCGCGGGCGTCCCCATGATCGTGGCCATCAACAAGGTCGACAAGCCCGGGGCGAACCCCGACAAAGTCCGCCAGGACCTGGCTCGGATGGGATTCACCCCCGAAGACTGGGGAGGGCACACGATCATGGTCCCTTTGTCGGCCCTCACCGGGCAGGGCGTGCCTGAGCTGCTGGAGATGATTCTGCTCCTGGCGGATATGGAAGGTATTTCAGGCGATCCAGACGGGGAGCTTGAGGCCCAGGTGATCGAAAGCCAGCTCGACCCGGCTCGCGGGCCATTGGCCACCGTGGTTGTCCGGAACGGAACCCTACGGGAGCGAGATGTGGTGGTGGTGGGTTCGGCCTGGGGCCGAATTCGGGCTCTCCACGATCACCAAGGCCGGCGCGTCCCTGCAGCTACGCCGGGCATGCCTGTTCAGGTGATCGGCCTGTCCGACGTTCCCCCAGCCGGAGAGAAGCTGGAGCGGCTGGAGTCGGCCAACGAGGCCAAGGCGCGCGCCGAAGAGAGAAAGCGAGCGGAGCTCAACGCCCGCCGGGCTACACGCCAACTCGTCACCTTTGAGGATCTGGTTCAGGTAGGGGAGAAGATTCGCCTGGCCATGGTGATCAAGGCTCCCAGCTTTGGGGCCCTGGAGGCCGTGCACCACGAACTGGAGACCGTTCAAGCCGAGGGGGTAGAGCTGCGGGTCCTCCATGCCGGGGTGGGACCGATCACCGAATCCGATATCTTGCTGGCCTCGGCGGAGACCGAGGGACAACCCCTCGTGGTGGGGTTCGCCGTCCGGGTGGACCCCAAGGCTCAGAAACTTGCGGAGCAAAAGAAGGTCCCTGTCCGCACCTACGACATCATCTACGACCTCACCCTCGACGTTCAGCGGGCCATGAAGCGCCTGTTGGGCCCCGAGGTGCGCGAGGTCAAGGTGGGGGAGGTGGAGGTCCTCAAGACGTTCGACATTGACGGGGTGGGGCGGGTGGCGGGGTGTTCGGTGCGAACCGGGAAGGTGGTGCGCGGGGCGCGGGTCAAGGTCTTCCGCGACGGACGGGAGCTGTTCACCGGGGAGATTGCCTCCCTCAAGCGGTTTGCCGAGGACGTGCGGGAAGTTCAGGCCGGCCGGGAGTGCGGGATCCGCGTGCGGGACTTTGACGATGTGCGACCGGGCGACGTTCTTGACATCTACACCCTCGAGGAAGTGCAGGTGTGAGCCATGGCCGTGGGCGTGCTGCAGGTCTGGCTCAGGCTACCGGGCGCCCAGACGCTGAAGGACAAGCGGGCCGTGGTGAGCGGCCTCCTCGCTCGGGTCCGGCGGGATTTCAACGTGTCGGCAGCGGAGCTGGGCTACCTCGACGAGCCCAACCGAGCCCTCCTGGGCTTTGCGCACCTGTCCAACGACGGGCGACACTCCGACGAGGTGCTGGCCAGAATCCTCGCTACGTTTGAAGGACAGCGGGAGTTCTACGTGGAGCAGCACGAACTGGAGTTCCGGTGAATCGGGACATCCACCGGGGACGTCTCTCCGAACAGATCGCCAGGATCTTGGCCGAGGTTCTGGCCTTCGAGTCCAAAGACCCCGTGATCCAGGCGGCGCTTCCGGCCGTAACGGAGGTCGAGCTCTCCCCCGACGGGCAGTGGGCCACGGTTCGTCTCCAAGTGGGGTCCGACCGCCCCATGGCCGAGGTGGAAGAAGCGTTGGCCCGCGACCGGGGCTTTCTCCGCAGGGAACTGGCTCACCGGCTGAAGGTCCGTCGTGTCCCCGAGATCCGTTTTCGCCTTGAGCCTCCCCGCTCCAGCCTGGGCCGGACGACGAGTGTCACCCGTGGCTGAGGTCGTTCTCCCGGTTCTTCCTCTGGCCTCTACCCTCCGCGGTCACCTCCAACCCCTTCTCCACTCAGTGGTCCAGGGGTTTCGTGAAGCCACAGGGGTGGAACTGGTTCCAGAAACCAAGGATGAACTGGCGACCGAGCCAGCGACGGTGCTTCTCCTGTTGACCGGAGGCACCGAGGAGGCCGCGCTGGAGGTGGCGGAAGCAAGCGCGAAACCAGTCGTGCTTCTCTCCCATGGGCGCCACAATTCCCTGCCCGCAGCCCTGGAGACGGCTGCCCGATTGCAGCAGCTTGGCCGCAACGTAGCCCTCGTGCATCTGGGCTCCGACTGGGGAGTGAGGCTGCCTGCACTAGCCCGGGCCGTGGCTTTGGCTCGGAACCTTCGGGGGAAACGCCTGGGGGTCTTGGGGGACCCATCCCCCTGGCTTGTGGCCTCGCCGCCCCACACAGAGCTTTTGGCGCAGAAGCTGGGAATGGAGCTTCGGTTTTACAGCTTGGCCGAGTTCTTGCCCCGCGTCCCTGCCCAGGCCAAAACCGTGGCCGAGGGGCCAGCTCAGGGTGTGGGGGACGAGGAACGTGTCATGGGGGCGCGGGTCCAGGCGGCTTTGGAGGAATTTGTGCGCGACCAAGGGCTTTCTGGGGTGACCGTGGCCTGCTTTGGGCTCCTGGGCCATGGGATGACCGCCTGTTGGGCTTTGGCCCGCCTGGCCGACTGCGGCACCCCGGCCGGCTGCGAAGGGGACGTTCCTGCACTTCTCGCCCTGATCCTCGCCCAGGAGCTGACGGGTGGGCCGGGTTTTTTGGCCAACCCCGCCGATGTGGACCTCAAAAGAGAAAGGATCGTTTTGGCCCACTGCACGGTGCCTTTGACTCTGACTCAAGGTCACACCCTGCGCACGCATTTTGAGTCCGGGATCGGGCTGGCCGTGGCCGGGGACGTGCGGCCTGGGCCGTACACCTTGGTGCGGTTGGGTGGGGAGCGCCTTGAGCGCGGGTTCTTTGTAGAAGGGACGGTGCTGCCCGAGCGCCTGGGCCGGGAGGATCTCTGCCGCACCCAGGTGGTGTTCAAGATGCCCAAAGGGGCGATCGAGAAGATGTTAGAGAACCCCCTGGGCAATCACCACGTGTTGATCCCCGGTCATCACCGGGCCGTGCTGGCCGCCTTCCACCGCCTCTTCCTCGCCGAAAGCCCCTAGAAGCGGAACCGCCAACCGATGGCCAGGGTGGGCGTCCCAGCCAGGAGAATCTCCAGACGGGGGCTGACCTCCAGGTTCGCACCGAGGGGGACCGTCCCGCTTACGACCACCCGCCTGAGTCCAAACAGCCCTCCAGGTGCAAAGTAGAAAGCCGCCTCTACCCCGTAATTCCCCCCGCAGCACCCAGGGCCACAAGCGCCAGCCTTGAGGTACTCGAACTCCTCTCCTTGGAAACCACCGGGCACCCGCGACGGGTCAAAGGCGGTCAACACCTCGATGTACGAACCACCTGCACCAGGACAGCACCCCCCGAAACAGCAGCGTAGCCGGTAGCCGTGCAGGGCAAGGCCTCTCCAGGTGGAAGTTCCGGAATCCCACAGTACGTCCCCGTACACCGTGAGGCAAAGGTCACAGTAGGGGGTCCACCGCGGTGCAACGGTGACCTCCTTGGACTCTGGGGTGAAGGTCACGTCCACCTGGATTGAGAGATCGCAGCACACAAAGGGGAGGTTGGCCAATCCCAAGCGAAGAAAGGAAAAACCCTGTTTACCGATCGCCAGAGACCCCTGGGCTTGCAGGTCGCAGCACAAGGGGATGCTTGCGATCATCACGGACAGGTCCTTGAACTCCAGCGCACCCCGCTCTTCCCATCGGAGCGAGGCGGCCACAGAGGAGTTGGAGAGCGTGAGGGTGTAGGAGAGCAGGGGGGCTGGAGGGGATCCCGCGCTCGCGTAGTGAGTGACACGCCAACCGACGTGCACCCCTTCCCAGCTCCAACCCACCGTTGCGTAGGCGCTTCGGTACTTGGGCACCGTCGGATCAAACGTCAGCCCGGCTCCGAACCGGATCGGCCTGGGAGAGCCTACAGAGCCGGAGAAGTGGACTTGAGCGTCGGTCCAAGCCGCGTCCGTCACCGCGGCCACAAGGCGAACATCCCAGGGGAGGAACCCGAACAAGAACTGGGGACGGATCTCCAGGCGGCCTCGTTTGACGGCTACGGTGGGGGCTAGGCTGAGCTCTCCCGACGATTCGGCCCGCAACTTAGCCAAAGCCAGTGTTGGTCTGAACCGCGCCACAAGCGTCCGGTTGGCCGTGGCCGCAAACTCGTAGAAGGGAACCGTACTCAACTCTTGGCCGTCCTCGTACCACCCCTCAAACTCGAACCCCACGTTGGGGAGCGCTGTGAGGACCACCGTCTCTCCTGAGGCGTAGGAGCCCACTCCCTGGATGAGGCCCGCCCGGGCGGGTTCGACCCGAACTGCCACCGTATAGGGAACCGCCGCAGCCTGCCAACTCCAGAGGATGACTGTGCCCAGGGCCAGAAGGACCAATCCGCCAGCCCTAAGCCTCGAACCGCGCCGACCGAGTACCAACCCTGCCCCAGCCAAGGCCGCGGCTACGCCCACCCACGGCAAGGAGGTACGACGGCCTGCGGCCGAGTCGGTCACCCCGGAAGGGGAACGGACGACCAGGCGCAAAGCCGCACGATCCTCAGGATCGGTGTCCTCCGGGACGAACATCCGCGAGTCTGGAGGAATCGGCTGATTGAAGTCGTCGACCCCCGCGGCCCACATGACGTTGTGTACTTCTTCTCCCAACGTTGCGTCCCTTCCCACCACGGCCTGGAAAATGATGTGGAGCGTCTCTCCGGCGTCGAGGGACACCCCAGTGAACCAGGTGAGAACCGACAGCGCACCAGAGTCATCGACCACTGGGTCGGCCTCCGACACTCCCCCTGGTCCTTCCGTGCGGCTTGTCCCCTGGACATACACGAAACCAGCAGGCAAGAGATCGTCCACCACGATGTCGTAGGCCCGGCTGTAGCCCACGTTGGTCACGGTGAGCCCGAATTCCACGCGCCTGCCCACCACCACCTCCACCGGCTCGCGGGCACATGGGTCACAGGTGATTTCTGGGGCGCAGGGGCAGTCGTTGCAGAGAACTTGCTTCTTGGTGACGAGAGCCGGCGCACCCAAACGGATGCGCGTGGAGTCGCTATCCCCGAACGTGTCGTTGACGTCGGGGTTGAACTCGGGGATCGGCGTGCCCGCGCCGTCCTCGCCCGTGACCGCGGCCAGGTTCGTGAGGTACGAGCCGGGCACGGCACTGGGCAGGATCCGCACCCGGTAGGTGGCCACCAGGGTCCCCCCGCCGGCCAAGGTGGCAGAAATGTCCGCGTGAATCCCACCTGTAGCCCCGTCGGGAATGCCCAAAGAGCCAAAGGCCGGCGGGTTGTCCACGGTGTAGGTCCCGTCGGCTGTGGCGTCATAGGCCGTGCCCGCAGGAAGCACATCGGTGAGGTCCACGTCGTAGGCGGTGCCCAGGCCCACGTTGCGCACCGTCACCTTGTACACGATGACGTCGCCCCAAAGCACAATCGGCGTGGGCCAGATGCTCAGCCCGCCCCGGATCACGTCGGAGATTTCCTTCTCCAGGGCCAGGCCGGGTTCGGCCACGGCGATTCGGGCCTGGCCTGTGTCGTCGGCGTCTGGATCGTCGGGGTCGTCGTCGCCCACGTCCCCGGCTTCGGAATTGGCAGGAGGAATTGGCGTTCCTGCCCCGTCCTTGCCCGTGGCCTGGGCCACATTGACGAGGTCCACCCCTTGGGCCACGGCGCTGGTGACCCGCACGGCATAAATAGCCACAAGTTCGCCGCCTCCGCTGATGGTGGCCGAGATGTCGGCGGTGATGGTCCCCATGGCCCCATGGGGGATGCCCAAGGAGCCCAAGGCCAGGGGAACGGCCACCTCGTAAGTCCCGGGGATCTCGGTGGTGTCGTAGTACACCCCGTCGGGTAGCTCGTCGGTGAAGTCCACGTCGTAGGCTGTACCGGTAGCCACGTTGCG
>CAKZKH010000057.1 GCA_937122485.1 uncultured bacterium
CCCACCTCTTCCCCCAACCGCTCGATCACCGACACCGGCAAGCGCGGGATCCTGGAAAGCAACCGAAAGCCCCGGGAGGGAATGGGCTCCTCCAAGTCGGCATCGAGGACCAACCCCAGGGGGCGAAGGAGGACCTGGGGAACCAAGATGTCCTCCGCCGGCAAGGCTGTGAGTTCACTGACCACCTCCTCCACCGGACGGGCAGGGGCGACCTGGAAGTCCCGCACGAGCAGGCTCAGCTCTTCCCGGACCCCCTGCATCAAGGTAGCCAGATGCCGCTCCGACAGCTCCCCGTGGACCCCCAGCTCCAGGAGCATCCCCTTGATCTCCCGTTCCAGGTCCAGCATCTGGAGCAGGCGCTGCAGTACGGCAGCCACCTGAGAAGGAAACACCCGCCGCTCCAGCTCCAGGGGCGCCAGTTCGGCCAAAAGTTCCCGCAAGTTCCGGCGGTAGCGGTCCAAAATGAGAAGACCTTGGGCTACGCGGCTGGTGAGGGTCTGCAGGTCAGGGAGCTCGTACCGCCAGTCCCCCAAGAACAGGGTGACCTGCCGCCGATCTTCGGACACGGCGATGGCCGGGCGTTCGATCTGGCGGGCCAACTGCTCGGCAACGCGGTGGCGTGTGCCCGTCTCCGGGGAGGGAATCGTGGGATCGGGCACAAGGTGGGCATTGGCGAAGAGGATCGTGCGCAGGTCCTCGTCCAGGACCACAGCCCGGTCCATTTTGGCCAGCTCCACGATGGCCTGGGGGGTGAACGGGGCGTTGAGCTCAAATCCAGCCGCAATGAAGGGTGAAATGATGTCTCGGTCGGCCACCACGATGAGCCCACCCCGCCCCAGCTGCACGATGCGGTCCAACGCCTCCCGCAGAGGGGTGCCGGGCGCGGTTCGACGGAGGAGCTCCAGGCGCGCATCCTTCTTGGGCGTCATCTCACAGCAGGTCCAGGGCCTCGGCAGCATCCTTGAGCGTGGGCACCTGCACCAGCTCTAAAGGTAGCCGCGTGGGCCAAGGGCCGGCTGGCGCGATCGCCCGAGAAAAACCGAGTTTGGCGACCTCCCTAAGCCTCTCCGGACCCCTGCCCACCGGACGCACGTCCCCGGCCAACCCCACTTCCCCCAACACCACGGTGTCGCCCCCCACCACGCGGTTGCGCAGACTGGACAGCACCGCCACGCAGGCCCCCAGGTCCGCGGCCGGCTCCCGCACCTCCAACCCCCCGGCCACGGCCAGGTACACGTCCATCACCCGCACCTGCACACCCAGGTGCTTTTCCATCACGGCGAGAAGGACGATCATTCGGTTCAAATCAAGCCCAGCCACCCGCCGCTGGGGCGGACCGTACCCTCCCCCAGGGGTCACCAGCGCCTGGACTTCCCTGAGGAGAGTCCGCGTTCCCTCCAGCACTGGGACGACGGCCGTGCCTGGGCGGGGCCCTCGGTCTTTGGGGATGAAGAACATCGAGGGGTTGGGCACCTCCACCAGGCCTGCCGGGCCCATCTGCAGCACCGCCACCTCGGC
>CAKZKH010000058.1 GCA_937122485.1 uncultured bacterium
AGCTGCTCTGTTGAACAGCAGAGCCTGAGCGGCTGCCTTCGCGGCCCGGGCTCAACCGGCCGGCTTTGCCTGTGACCTCGGCTAGCCCCTTTCCAACGGCATGGGCCCTACCTGGATCGCAACATGCTTCCCTGGCCGTTCCCCCCGCTGTACCCCTCGAACCCTGCCGGTCGGCGCCCGGCCCAGCCGATGGCACGCAGTCCGGCCGAGGCCATGATCTCGCAGAAAACCCAAGGAACCAGAAAAGAAAGGGGGCCGTTGGCCCCCTTGCTTTTGGACAGCGGTACGATGAACTCAGGCCCAGCCCCGGAGCCGGACGGCCTCGGCCACCCTCTTTACGGCCACAAGATAAGCACCCAGCCGGTTGTGGACCTTGTGTTCCTGAGCGGTCTGGTGCACACCGTGGAAAGCCGCGGTCATCTTCTGGTCCAGCCGCTGGTGCACCTCCTCCGGTGTCCAGTAGTACATGTAGGCGTTTTGGACCTGCTCGAAGTAGGAGACGGTGACCCCGCCAGCATTGCACAGGAAGTCGGGGATGACGTAGACCTTGTTCTTGTGAAGGATCTGATCGGCCTCGGGCGTGGTGGGGCCGTTGGCCAGTTCGCCCACGATCCGCGCCTTGATCCTCCCCGCGTTCTTTTCGGTGATCTGGTTTTCCAAGGCCGCGGGGATGAGCACCACCACGTCCAGCTCCAAAAGCTCGGCGTTGGTGATGTCCTTGGACCCAGGGAAGCCCTTGACCGTCCCTGTCTTGTCTTTGTAAGCTATGACTTCTTTGGCAGACAAGCCCTTGGGGTTGTAGATCCCTCCCTGGGAGTCGGAGACAGCCACCACCTTGACGCCGAGGAGCTCCTCGCCGAGGACGTGGGCGAACTGCCCGGCGTTCCCGTAGCCCTGAATGGCGCAGGTCGCCCCTTTGAGTTCGATCCCCAACACCTTGGCGGCCTCGCGGATGCAGTACATCCCCCCGCGGGCGGTGGCGTCACCCCGTCCGGCCGAGCCACCCAAAGGAAGGGGCTTGCCTGTGATCACGCCCGGGGCGCTCGCCCCTACAATCTTCTCGTACTCGTCCATCATCCAGGCCATCACCTGGGGATTGGTGTACACGTCCGGAGCCGGCACGTCCACGTCCGGGGCGATGTAGTGCCCAAGGGCGCGAATGTACCCCCGGGAAACCCGCTCCAGTTCGCCCGCACTCATGTTCTTGGGGTCGCAAACAACCCCGCCTTTGCCTCCCCCCAAGGGAAGGTCCATCACCGCCGTCTTCCAGGTCATCCAAGCAGCCAAGGCTCGCACCGTGTCGGCAGTTTCTTCAGGGTGGAACCGGATGCCGCCCTTGCACGGGCCGCGGGCCCAGTTGTACTGAACGCGGTACCCCGGGAACACCCGCACCTTGCCGTCGTCCATTTTCACAGGGATCCGCACGTGGAACTCGCGCATCGGCCAGCGCAGAAGCTCGTGCATTCCAGACTCGAGCTTCAAAACCTTAGCTGCCTCATCGAGCTGGCGCTGGGCGATCTCGAAGGGGTTTAGACCTATTTGCACTGCATTGTCCATACATCGTCCTCCCTTGGGGGCGGCGAGCCCGCCCGGAGTGATAGGCCAATCTTAGGGGATGTCATCCCCCTTGCCAACCCACGGCCAAGAAGCGGCCCTCCCTGGGCTAACCCCGCTTTTTCTCGGTGAGGTGACGATGGATCGCCCTTGCAGCCCGCTTCTCCGCTCCCATGGCGGAAATGACCGTAGCCGCCCCGGTGACGATGTCACCCCCGGCGAACACCCCCACCCGGCTGGTGGCCCCTTCCTCGTTGGCCACAACGGTGCCCCAGCGGGTCACCTCCAGTCCCGGCGTGGTGCGGGGGACCAGAGGATGGGGCTCGTTTCCAATGGCGATCACCGCGGTGTGAATGGGGACGACGAAATTGGAACCTTTGACCGCAACGGGCCGGGGCCGCCCGCTCTCGTCGGCCTGGCCCAGCTCCATGCGGACGCACTCCACCCCCTCAACACGGCCGTTCTCCCCCAAGAACCGCACCGGGTTGACCAGGAAGTGGAATTCGATTCCTTCCTCTTTGGGGTGGTGGACTTCCTCCACCCGGGCGGGCATTTCGCTTTCCGTCCGGCGGTAGAGGACGATGACCTTCTCCGCGCCCAGGCGGAGGGCGGTGCGGGCCGCGTCCATGGCCACGTTGCCCCCGCCCACCACGGCCACGACCTTCCCAATCTTGATGGGCGTGTCGTACTCCGGGAAGAGGTAGGCACGCAGTTCACTCGGGTGGGGAACTCGTTGGCGGAATAGATGCCGATCAGGCTCTCTCCGGGCACCCCCAAAAACTTGGGAAGCCCGGCTCCGGAGCCCACGAACACCGCACCGTAGCCCGTGGCGCACAGCTCGTCGATGGTGAAGGTCCGGCCGCTGATTGGGTTTAGAGCGGATCTCTACCCCCATGTTCCGGAGTTTTCGATCGCTGGCCACACGATCCTTCGAGGGGAGGCGGAACTCGGGGATTCCGTACATGAGGACCCCGCCGGGCTCGTGGAGGGCCTCGAAGATCGTGACCTCGTGCCCGAGGCGGCGGAGGTCGGCCGCGCAGGTCAGCCCCGCGGGGCCACCGGCTTCATGCCGTGGCCGGGACGGAGCCTCCCAGACGTCGGGTGAGCCCGGTCAGGACCCACGAAGCGGGCTTGGCGTCACCGGGAGGGGGGACGGCGGGACGCCACGTCAGGATATCCCCAACGAGGTTCCTGAACGTCCCCTCTCGCTCCGGCCACCACGCAAGGGGGGCGGCAGCGTGGGCTAGGGGCAGCGAGCCAGTGCGGCGGTGGTGGAACAGAACGAGCCTCCTGAGCAAACGCAGGTCGTCCTCCGTCGCTCCCACATCGAGGGGATCCACTCCCACCGCGACGAGCGTGGTCGTCTCCCCATTCCGCACTGAGGCCAAGACCTCCTCCCACGGGGTCAGGGGGAGCTCGAGTGCGGACGGCAGGTTCGTCTCCCGGTACAAGGGGAGGATTTTCTTCTGTCCCACTGCCTCCAGGAGCGCGATCACTCCTTGGGCGGTGCGGTCATCGGTGGCCACGCTGGAGCCCACAAGTGCGACGAGGCGCTTCGCCTCCTTGAGCAGCGCGGCAGCTCGCTCCAGCTCAGGGGAGGAATTCACGCCCTGCAGGGCATCCTGGAGGGCGGAGAGGGTTTCCGCGTAGCGCTCGGGCGGGACGGCGAACTGCAAGGCGTCGCCTTTGGCCAACCGTCCCAGTTCGCCTCCGATGGCAAGGATCCGGGTCCCGGAGCGTCGCATGGCGAGGCGAATCCACGAAGCAAGCACGGGCTGGTCCGTTTCCAGGCGCGCGTCGATCAGAAGGAGGACATCGGCCTCCCTGACCTCGCCGAACGTGGCGGATCGGGTGCGCCACCGATCCCGGAGCAGGGTGGCGAGCGGGGCGGGCGAGGGACCCGCTGCGACGGAGACGAGAGCTCCGGCAGTGGCGGACACGAACTGGCGCAGGGCCTGGTAGTCCTCGTTGGCGAGGTCGGGTGCGGCGAGGATTGCCACCTTCCCCGTGGTGGAGGCCTCGCGGACGGTGGAGGAGACTTCGTCGAGCAGTCGTTCCCACCGCACCGGGCGTGTTCCCCCACGGGAGCGAAGCTGGGGAGCGGTCAACCGGTTCTCGCCCGACGCGAGGGGAGCCAGGCGGCCCCGGGCGCACGCGTTCCCGAAGCTCACCGAACGAGCGAGATCGAGGTCCGTGCTCACCCGGACGATGCGCCCCGAGGGGGGCTCCACTTCCAGGAGCAGATCGCATCCCACCGGGCATTCCCCGCAGTGGGTCGGCACCTGGTGGAGGGGTGCGCTGTGCATCCGGCGCTGGACCCGCACCTCGACCAGAGCTCCGACTGGGCACAATTGGACACACATCCCGCACCCTGTGCACTCCGAGTCCTCGATCGGCCGCAGGTACTCCGCTGCGATCGAGCCCTCAAATCCTCGTTTTACGAAGTCGATGGCGTGGAATCCGGCGATCTCGTCGCAGGCCCGCACGCAGCGGCCGCATAGGATGCACTTGTCCATGTTTCGGACGTAGAAGGGGTTGGCCTCCTCGACCCGCGACACGTGGGCGCCGGCGTAGCGATCAGGCGAGGCCTCGTACTCGACCGCGTACCGCCGCAGTCTGCACTCGTGGAGGTCCGGGCAGCCGCACTCCATGCACCGAGACGCGTCGCGGAGGACCTGCTCTTCGCTCAGGCCGAGGTTGAACTCCGTGAACGGGGCTTTGAGGCGGCGGGACGGGGCGAGGACTTTGGGGTGTTCTCGCGGCTGCTTCTCCCGATCCGCGAAGTCCGCGGGGCCGAGGTCCCTCTGGACAACATCGCACTCGTATGGTCGCCGGGGGGCGCCGGTGGTGAGGTAGCGGTGGATGGAGAGCGCGGCCCAATGGCCCTCGCCAATGGCGCGGATGGCGATGTCAGGACCCGTGCGGAAGTCCCCGCAGGCAAATACCCCGGGCAGCGGGGTCGCGTAGTGCTCGTCCACCTTGGGCCCGCGCTCGCCGCGTATCTCAACCGGAAGTGCGGATAGGTCCGGAGCCTGCCCCACGGCCACGATCACCGTGTCCACCTCCAGGACAAAGCTCTTCCCTGTGGGCACGGGCTGGCGGCGGCCCGAGGCGTCGGGCTCCCCCAGTTCCATGCGCTCGCAGATCAAGCGTTCGACCTTCCCCGTGCCTTCGATCGACTTGGGCGCGGCGAGGAAGATGAACTGGACCCCCTCCTCCATTGCCTCCTCGATCTCGATCGGTTGGGCCGGCATCTCCGCCCGTGAGCGGCGGTAGACGACGGTGACCTCGTTTGCCCCAAGGCGTCGAGCGCAGCGGCAGGCGTCCATCGCCGTGTTGCCGCCGCCAATCACAGCCACGCGGGGACCGATCTTTGGGAAGCGGCCGGCGTTGACGTCGTACAGGAACTCGATGCCCTTCAACACCCCCGGCAGGTCCTCCCCGGGCACACGCAGCGGCAAGGAGCGCCAGCATCCCAACGCCAGGAGCACCGCATTGTGCCGCTCCCGGAGCGCGTCCAGGGAGATGTCCCGGCCAAGGGCCGTGTTCCGCTTCACGTTGATTCCGTGCTTTACGAGCCAGGCGATCTCCCGTTCCAGCACCGCCGGCGGAAGGCGGTAGTCGGGGATCCCATACCGCATCATCCCCCCAAGGTGCTGTTCCTTCTCGTAGAGGGTGACGGCGTACCCCAGCCGCCGCAGGAAGTAGCCGGCGGACAGACCAGCCGGGCCGCCCCCGACCACGCCCACCGACTTCCCGTTCTCCTCGATCCGGGGGATCTCCCCGAGGCCCCCGTTGTTGAGGCACCAGTCGCCCACGAAGCGCTTGATCTCCCGGATCGAAACCGGTTCCTCGTCCACGAAGTTCCGCCGGCAGACCTCCTCGCACGGGGCCGGGCACACGCGGCCGATCGACGCGGGAAGGGTCACGTTCTCATGGAGGGCGGCCAGAGCCTCGGCGTATCGCCCCTGAGCTGCGAGATTCACATACCCCTGGACATCGCCGCGCGCCGGGCAAGTCAGCGTGCAGGGAGGCCGGCAGTCTCCGACATGGTCGGAGAGAAGGAGCTCGAGGTCCGTGCGCCGGGCAAGGCGCACCCGTTCCGTGTCGGTGCGGATCTCCATCCCCGGCGTGATTTCGGTGACACAGGCCCGGATGAGCGTTCGTGCCCCCTTCACCTCAACGAGGCACAGGGAACAGCCGCCGTGCACGGAGAGATGGGGGTCATGGCACAGGGTGGGGATCTCGATCCCGCACTCTGAGCACAGGGAGAGAATCGTCTGCCCCGGGTACCCGAGGGCTTCCCGACCATTGAGGAGAACCCGCACTGTTCGCGCCATCTCTACCTCACTCCACCGAGATGGCCTGCACCGGACAGACGCCGATGCACTGGCCGCAGCGCACACACGCCTCGTCGCGAATCGTGTGAGCCTGACGCCGCTCGCCGGAGATCGCTCCCACCGGGCACTGGCGGACACAGAGCGTGCAGCCAATGCACTTGGCAGGGTCGATCCGATAGCGGATGAGGGCGGTGCACACCTTCGCGGGGCACCGCTTGTCCCGGATGTGCGCCTCGTACTCGTGACGGAAGTAGCGGAGCGTGGTGAGGACAGGGTTGGGCGCGGTCTGACCGAGTCCGCACAGGGAACCGTCCTTCACGTGAACGGACAGCTCCTCGAGGCGCGCCAGGTCTTCCATGGTTCCCTCCCCACGGCAGATCCGTTCGAGGATCTCCAGCATCCGCTTCGTCCCCACCCGGCAGAACGGGCACTTGCCACACGATTCGCCCTGGGTGAAGTGGAGGAAAAACCGGGCCACATCCACCATGCAGCTTGTGTCGTCGAGGACGACCATCCCCCCCGACCCCATGATCGCGCCGGTGGCGGTGATGGATTCGTAGTCCACCGGGGTGTCGAGGAGGGCGAGGGGGATGCACCCTCCGGATGGCCCGCCCATCTGCACAGCCTTGATCGTGTGCCCCTCTCCCACCCCGCCGCCGATTCCCTCAACGATCTCGCGAAGGGTCATTCCCATGGGAACTTCAACGAGGCCCCCCTTGCGCACCTTTCCCGCAAGCGCGAACACCTTCGTCCCCCGGCTCTGGCCGATCCCGTGCTGGGAGAACGCGGCGGCGCCGTGGGTGAGGATCCAGGGGACGTTGGCGAACGTCTCCACGTTGTTGATAACCGTCGGCTTCCCCCACAGGCCCTTTTGGGCGGGGAACGGCGGTCGCGGCCGTGGCATCCCCCGGCGGCCCTCGATCGAAGCCAGGAGCGCCGTCTCTTCCCCGCACACGAAGGCACCCGCCCCCTCCTTCACCCGGATGTCGAAGCTGAACCCCGTGCCGAGGATGTCCTTCCCCAGGTAGCCGGCGGCGCGGGCCTGCTCGATCGCCACCCCCAGCCGGCGCACGGCGAGGGGGTACTCGGCACGGCAGTAGATCGTGCCCTCGCACGCCCCCACCGCCCACGCGCAGATGATCATGCCCTCCAGCACCGAATGAGGATCGCCCTCGAGCACGGAGCGGTCCATGAACGCGCCGGGATCCCCTTCGTCGGCGTTGCAGACCACGTACTTCACGTCGCCGGGTGCGGCCCGGGTGAACTTCCACTTGAGCCCGGTGGGAAACCCCGCTCCTCCCCGACCGCGCAGGCCGCTAGCCTGGACCTCCTGGATGATCTGGTCCGGGGTCATCTGGAGAGCGCGGGCCAGCGCTTGGTACCCGCCGCGAGCGATGTACTCCTCGATCCGCTCCGGATCGATCTGTCCGCAGTTGCGGAGCACGATCCGCACCTGCTTGGCCAGCATCGTGTTCTCCGGAGCAGCGCCAGCGCTGCTGAACACGAGGCGTTCCCCCACATCGCCCTCTCCCTGAAGATGGAACGCGAGGATCGCCTCTGCGATCTCCGGGGTCACCTCACCGTAGAGGTACCTCGCCTCGTCCTTCTCCACCTCCACCAGGGGTTCGCGGAAGCACAGGCCGACGCACCCCACCTTGTGGAGCTTCACGTCGTCTCGGCCGGAAAGGAGAGACCGCAGCCGCTCGAACACCAGTGTCGCGCCGCTGGCGATCCCGCAGCTTGCCAGCCCCACCCGCACGGTGGTTGTGGCCATCCTAGGACCCGCCCTCGCGGTATCCGTTCAGCACCTTGACCGCCTTGTCGGGGGTCAACCGGCCGTGGACGTCGGAGTCGACCATCATCACCGGGGCCAGGCTGCAGCACCCCAGGCAGGCCACGAACTGGAGGGTGAACAGGCCGTCCTCGGTCGTGTCCCCCTCGGCTACACCCAAGCGGCGCTGGAGCTCCTCGGCGATGCGGAGCGAACCCTGGACGTGGCATGCTGTCCCCCGGCACAGGCGGATCACGTGCCTGCCGAGGGGTTTGAGCCGGAACATGGAGTAGAACGTGGCGACCCCGAACAGCTCGGCCGCGGGGACATCCAGGCGGCGAGCTGCCTCGTCCACAGCCCACGGCGGGAGGTACCCGAACTCGCGCTGGATGTCGGCAAGGAGAGGGATCGCCACCCCATGGCCGTTTGCGTACTTGGAGACAATGGAAGCAAGGGCCGCTTTCTCGGCGGGGGACGGGGGCTTGGTCATGGGGATCGGCATGGAACCTGGGGGCAAAGCGGCGCCGTTTTCGCTTCGGGAAGGGGCGGGGCTTTCGACCTGGGGCTGCGTCTTCGCGCGGGAGGTCGGCGGGATCACAGTCCTGATTCTCCTTTGGCGCCCGAAGCTTAACCTCCGGACTTGGCTTGTGCAACCTCGGCCCCGGGCCGGGCTGGCAGGGACGGGTGCCCGGCCCTCCCAGCTCATTTGGCGGATGGGACTCCCGCCCAATGGAGGAAAGGAGGATGTAGGTGCACACCAGCCACCGCAACAAGTGCCCCGTGGACCCCTCGGTAGCCCCGTCTTGCGCTCACCGGGGACCCAACCCAAGGTGAGGGGATCATCACCCCTACGGAGTTGGTCTTCTGCGGCCCGGAATCTTATGATCCGGGGGCAGTGGGCGACTTGGTGCGGTTCGGCGTGTCCATGGACAAGGGGCCCCTTGCCCAGTTCGGCCAGCTCATCTGGCAGCTGGGCTACGCGAACCGGTCCGTGAACCGCTCGGGCTTTCCGGAGGGTCTTTAACCCGAGTTCGGCCACGAGGGCCGGACCTTCCCTGGGGTGGTAGTGCAGCTCCTCGAACTCGGGGGGGTGCGATGTGCCCGATCGGCTCAAGCAGCCGCTTGGTGTTGAACCATTCTAGCCAGTCGAGTGTCTCGAACTCGACATGCTCCACCCCACGCCACGGACCCCGCTCTCCAATCACTTCCCTCTTGTGGGGTCCAATGATCGTCTCGGCGAGCGCGTTGTCGTAGGAGTCGCCTACGCTTCCTACCGAAGGCTCGATCCCCCTCTCCCTCAGGCGCTCGGTGTAGCGGGTCGAGAGGTACTGCGCACCCCGGTCGCTGTGGTGCACAAGCTCACGTGTGTCAGTGGTTAGTGGTTAGGGGTCAA
>CAKZKH010000059.1 GCA_937122485.1 uncultured bacterium
CTCCTCTCCGATGAGGGGAACAAAGGTGCACGGGCACAAAGAGCGCTCCTCGACTTTCCCCCCAACCTTGCGTACCAGGAGGAGGTCCTGTCGGGTGCGATCGCCCACAGGGATGACCATCCGGCCCCCCTCCTTCACTTGGGCGAGCAGACTCGGGGGGAGGAAGGGGGCACCCGCGGTGACCAAGATGGCCTCAAACGGGGCCTCCTCGGGCCAGCCCTTGGTTCCGTCCCCCACTTTAAACCGCACGTTGCGGTAGCCCAGGGAAGCGAGGCGATTTTGGGCCTCCTCCGACAACGCGGCCAGCCGCTCCACAGTGAACACTTCCTTGGCCAGCTCGGCCAACACCGCCGTCTGGTACCCCGACCCCGTCCCCACCTCCAGGACCCGATCGCCGGGCCCAAGCTCCAAGGCTTGGGTCGACAGGGCCACGATGTAAGGCTGGGAGACGGTCTGGCCCTCCCCGATCGGGAGGGGGGTGTCGGCGTAGGCATGGGGGAGCAGATGAGGAGGAACAAACAGGTGCCGGGGCACCGCACGCAGGGCACGGAGCACGGCTGGATCATCGATCCCCAAGTTCTCCAGTTCGTGCAGAAGTTCCTCCTGGGCCTCCTCCCAGCTCGGGCGGATGTGGAGAGCTTCCAGGGCTTCCAAGGCCCGGGGCAGGTCATCTTCCCTCACCCAAATCTGCACCTCGGCCAGGCCATCCACGCTCACGGGCCATACCGAAGGAGGCACGTGGCTTTTCAGCTGGACGGAGATGTTCTCCCCCTCAAGAAAGCTCGCGACAATGCGAGCTTGGGCCTCGCCTTCCACCGTGGTCAGTTTCCTCCACCCTTCCATCCAGCCTCCCTCCAGTCGAGCTCATTGTGGACCAAGGTGATGCACTGGTGGCCATGGAGGACGCGGGGACCGACGGACACGCGCGGAGCCCCGTCCAAGATCTTCTCCTCATCGGGTGTGAAGTCCTTGTGGTCGGAGAGGACGAACACTGGGGCCGGGGGGAGCTCGGCCGAGCGCAGGGGCTCGCCGCGTTCATCCAACAAGATGAGCGGCCTCCCGGCCGCGCGGAAGTCCTCCACGAGGTCACGCAGGCCACCCCAGCGCACGCTGATCCCTGGGGAGGCCACGACCTTGGCCTCACGGGGCTGTCGGTGGGCGGCGTCCAAGGCGTTGCGCACAAGGGCCCCTGTGGACCGCTCATCCGGGTTCAGATGGCGCAGATGGGACCCGTCAAGGTCCAGGATCAGCTGGTCGCGGATCACGAAGTGCAGGGTGACGTCCTTGCGGATCCCGTGGGAGAGGAGGAACGCCTCGGTAGCGCATCGGCAGAGAACGTCCAGGCGGCCAGCCCCGCCGGGCAAGTCATCGAGGGAGAAGCCCCCCTGGAGGGGGGCCGTATGGGCCACCACCACGAAGCTGCGCACGCGGGTATCGTACTTCAGCAGGATGGAGGCGGGGGGGCGGAGCTTTTGACCCCCCGTGGCCAGCGCAGTAACATGCTGCCCTGTGTACCTGATTGTTGTGGGGGCGGGTGGCATCGGGAGCGCCATCATCGACATCGCGGTGCCGGACCGCCACAACGTGGCGGTGATTGAGCGGGATAGCAAAAAGGCGGAAACCCTTTCCCGCAAGTACGACGTGTTGGTCATCAACGCCGACGCGGCGTCCACCGAGGTCCTGCGGGACGCCGGGGCCGAGCGCGCCGACGCCCTGGTGGCCACCACCCACGATGACGCCACCAACCTCATGGTGATTGCCGCCGCCAAGGACTTGGGTGTCCCCACCATCGTCTCCATCGTGAACAACCGGGAACACACCGATCTGTTCAAGCGGTTGGGGGCCCACGTGATGGAGAACCCCGACGTCATCGTGGCGGAATACCTGTACCACGCAGCCCTGCAACCTCGGGTGAGGGATCTGGTGACGCTTCCGGGCGGAGCCCAGGTGTTTCGCACCACGATCACCGAGCGCTCCCCCCTGGTGGGCCTCACCCTCAAGGAGGCCGGCAAGCGAGGCCTGATTCCCCAAGGTCTCCTCATTGCCGCTGTGGAGCGGGAAGGGGACCTTGTTATCCCTTCCGGCAGCACGGTTCTTCAGGCGGGCAACGTGGTGACGGTGTTCACCAAGGGGCACGCCGGCCAGAGCTTGATCGAGCAGATCACGGGTTAGTGCACCATGCGGGCCAAAGAGGCCGGGATTGTCCTCCGCAGCCTGGGGTTGCTGTTGCCCACGGTGGCCTTGATGGCCGTCCTGTCCCTGCCGGTGGCCTTGGCGTTCGGGGAGGGGGAGGTGTTGGCCCCCCTGGGTTGGACAGCCGGCGTAGCCCTGGGGTTGGGCCTGGTTCTGTACATTCCCTTCCGCCGGGCCGGAGAGGCCCAACTCAAGCATGGGCTGATCGTCGCGGCTTTGGGGTGGTTGGTGGTGTCCGCTCTGGGGGCTCTTCCCCTGTGGCTAACTTCCCAGGGCCAGGCCTTCCCCTACCGCGAGCCGGTCGACGCCTTTTTCGAGGCCATGTCAGGGTTCACCGGCACAGGGCTGACCATGGCCCCCAACCCCGAAATCCTTCCCCGGACCCTGCAGTGGTGGCGCACGTTCATGGAGTGGGTGGGGGGCATGGGGGTGATCGTCCTCATGCTCACCCTGCTCGTGGGCCCTGGGCGCAGCGCGGTGAGTCTGTACTTCGCCGAGGCTCGGGCGGAGAAGATTCACCCTTCGGTGGCGTCCACCGTGCGCACGATGTGGTGGATTTTTGCTTTGTTCACGGGTCTGGCCATCGCCGTCCTCTGGGCCGTGGGGATGCCCCTGTGGGACGCCATCAACCACGCCATGACGGCCTTGGCCACAGGCGGGTTCTCCGTGCGCGCCGAATCCATCGGGGCGTACCGCTCTTGGGCCCTGGAAGTGGCGGTGATGGTGGTGATGCTGGCCGGAGCCACCAGCTTCGCTGTCCACTACCAGTTCCTCCGCCACGGGCCCCGGGCGTTTGCGGAAGATCTTCAGACCCGGTGGCTGTGGGCGGCTGGACTTGTTGGGACCGGGGCGCTGGGTCTGGTGGGGGTTGCGGCCCGGGGCTGGCCAAGCTCCTTCCGGGAAGGGGCGTTTCAATGGATCTCCGCCCTGACGTGCACCGGGTTTCAAACCACCTCCCTGACCGGCTGGGCCAACGTCCCCAAGCTCCTTATGGTGGTGGGCATGGTCCTCGGCGGGGCGGCCGGATCCACCGCGGGGGGGATCAAGCTATTGCGGTTTGCCTTCCTCGTCCGGGGGGTCAGGTGGCAGCTCAAGCGGTTCGGGCAACCCCCTGACGCCCTTGTTCCCCTGCGGATGGGGGACGAAGCCCTGCCCGAGGCCGTGGCCTACCGGCGCATCGCCGAGGCCGCGTTTCTTTTGTTCCTGTGGGTTTCTTTCCTGGTGCTGGGGACCTTGATCCTGGCGATCCTCATGCCTTCGGCCAGCCTGGCCGATGCCCTGTTCGAGGTGGCCTCAGCCCAGGGCAACGTGGGTTTGTCGGTGGGGATTACCTCCCAGGCTATGCCTCTGGGGGCCAAGCTTCTGTTGTGTTTCCACATGTGGATGGGCCGGCTGGAAATCCTCCCCGTGCTCGTGCTGGTGCGGTCGTTGGTGAGGAGGCCGTCCTGGCCCTAAAGTACTTCGGAACGGATGGGGTTCGGGGTGTGGCCGGGGTGGACCTTACGGCGGAGCTGGCGTTTCGCCTGGGCCGGGCCGCGGGCCGGTCCTTTCACGCTCGCCGAGGGGTGATCGCCCGGGATACCCGGCTCTCGGGGCCGGTGCTGGAGGCAGCCTGCGCCGCCGGCCTGGCCGACGCCGGCTGCCAAGTGTTGTTGGCGGGGGTGCTCCCCGCTCCCGCCGTGTCTCACCTTGTGCGCACCCAAAACCTGGACTTGGGCTGCGTGGTTTCCGCCTCCCACAACCCTCCCCAGGACAACGGGATCAAGTTCTACGACTCCAGTGGCCTCAAACTTTCGCCTGAAGAGGAAGAGCGGGTGGAGGCCTTGCTTGAAGATTCAGATCCCAACTGCGGCTTGGGTTCGCTTCAGGCTTTTGAGCGCGCCCGCGAGGACTACCTGCAGTTCTTGCGGGGCGTGCAACCCAAACTCCCCCTCCGGGGAGTCAAGCTCGTGGTGGACTGTGCTTACGGGGCCACTTGGGCCACGGCGCCGGTTCTCTTGGGGGAACTGGGAGCCGATCTCGTGTTGGTGGGGACAGAGCCGGACGGAGCGAGGATTAACTCCACGGGGGCTGCGGCGTTGAGCGAGCTTCAGTGTCGCGTACGGGACACAGGAGCCGACCTGGGTGTGGCCTTTGACGGGGACGGCGATCGTTGCATGTTCGTGGACCACCGGGGTGAGGTGGTGGAAGGCGACCGGCTCATGGGGGCCCTGGCACCTTCCCTTTGGGCCTGGGGGGAGCTGGCAGCCCCGGGGGTGGTGTTCACCGTCCTGGCCAATCGGGGAGCCGAGGAGTACCTCCGAGCACGGGGATTTGAGGTGCTGCGCGTGCCGGTGGGCGACCGGCATGTCGCTTGGGCCCTGCGCCAACAGGGGTGGAGCTTGGGGGGCGAACCCTCGGGCCACATCATCTTTGCCCGCCACGCGCCCACCGGGGATGGACTGCTGACGGCCCTCGTCGTTTTGGGAGTCCTCCAGCGGGTGGACAAGGACTTGCGTTCGCTTGTGGCTCCTGTTCCGGTGTATCCCCAACTGAGGGTGGACGTGCCGGTGGTGGACCGGGAGCGGGCCATGGAGGACCCCGCTGTGATGAGGGCCGTGAGGGAGGCTGAGCGTGCGCTGGTGGGCCACGGCCGGCTGGTTGTCCGGCCTTCCGGTACTCAGTCCGTGATCCGGGTTTTCGCCGAAGGGCCGGACGAGGGGGGTCTGCGAGAGGCCGTGGACCTGGTGGTTCAAGCCCTGGGTCGTTTCCGTCCCTCTTCGCTTGGGTAAGGAGGCGCTGTGCAGCTGGCTCGATTCCCGCGGGTGAGGCTAGGGAGCTTTCCCACACCCTTGGAGGAGCTGGGGCGGCTTAGGGGCTGCCTGGGTGGGCCGCGGATGTTCATCAAGCGGGACGACCTGGGGGGCCTGGCCCTGGGGGGGAACAAGCTTCGGAAACTGGAATACGCCTTGGCCGAAGCCCTGGAGGAGAAGGCCACGGTGGTCATCACCAGCGGGGCCGTGCAAAGCAACCACGTGCGGCTGACGCTCGCGGCCTGCAACCGCCTAGGGTTGAAATGTGAAGTTGTCCTGCGGGGCGACCGACCGAACACCCCGTCGGGAAATCTTCTGGTGGACGGTATTCTGGGCCCTGCAAAGGTTCACTTCGTGGAGGGCGCCGGCCTTACCCGGGAGGAGCTCTTGCGGAGGACGGAGGCCCAAGTTGCAGAGGTAGCCGCGGACCTACGGACCCGGGGCGAGCGGCCGTATGTGGTTCCCAACGGGTGCGCCCCCATCCATGGCGCTTTGGGCTACGCCTGGTGCGTGTTTGAAATTGTGGACCAGATGCGCCAGTGGGGGATAACCCCCGACGCCATTGTCACGGCGTATGGCACAGGCAGTACCTACCTGGGGCTCCTTTTGGGGTCGCTTCTCTTCACGGGCGGGGCGGTGCGGGTGATTGGGATGAGCGTTTCGGCTTCGCGGGCGGCCTGCGAAGCCCGGTTGCGCCAAAACTTCCCCGAGGTGGCGCGCCAGCTGGACCTGGGGCATTTGGCCTTGCCCCAGGAAGTGGAGGTTTTCGACGCGTACGTGGGTCCAGGGTACGCGGTGCCCACCCCGCAGATGAAGGAGGCGGTGGTGCTGTTGGCCCGCACCGAGGGAATCCTGTTGGACCCGGTGTACACGGGCAAGGCCATGGCTGGGCTGTTGGACCTTGTCAAAAGAGGTTTCTTCCGTTCCGAGGAGAACGTGGTTTTCCTGCACACGGGGGGCATTCCCGCCCTGTTCGCCGACACCCAAGCTCCGGAGTTCCACACCGAACTGGCCTTTTGAGAGCTGGCTCTTTCCTCATTGGAGCTCGGAGCACGCAGACTTGGAGTGGGCCAGGGGTGGAGTAACGTCTTGGCCTGAAGCGCCGTGCCCAGAAGGTCCTTAGGGTTCCATCAACCCCTCGTGGCCAAAGAGGGCCCCTAAGCCTGTCCAGTAACGTACTGTTGTTCACCCGTTAGGCCTCCTGGACGGATGCGTGAGCGGCCACGCCCCAAGAACGCCTCCGCGGAGGTGCGGCCCTGGCCCGCTCCCCGTTGCAGAACCGTAGGAACCCATCAACAGAGGCCTGGAGCTCGCGGGCTTGGGTGAAGCACTTGCGGAGGAAGAGCAGCCGCCGGTGCTCGGGGAGGATCGTCCCCTGCAGTCGCTCCACGAACCCGTTCGTCCAGGCGTGCCGGGGTTCGTGCGGGAGTGGGTGACCCCAAGGTCCCGGCAGGCTTGGTCGAACTCCCCTTGGAACTCGCTCCCTCGATCCGTGAGCACAAGCCGAAGTTGCCACCCCGCCTGGGTGAACGCAGGCACAAGGACCTCGGTGAGGAACCGTGCCGCGTCCACTGCGGTGCGACCCGGGATCACCCTGGCCCAGGGCCTGGTAGAGTCCCGGGACGTGGTGTAGATCCGGTGGCGTTGGGGTAGCCATGGCTGGTTGGCTGAGGCAGGGCGACCTT
>CAKZKH010000060.1 GCA_937122485.1 uncultured bacterium
CGCCAAGGCGGGGTGTTCGATGTCAAGCTCGATCGAACACGACAGGCGTTGGGCGACCACTATGACCCGCGATCCAAGACGATTCGCCTGTCCGCACCGGAATCGGTGTCCGTGGCGGCGGTGGGTGTAGCGGCCCACGAGGCCGGACACGCCCTTCAGCACGCCCAGGGCTACGCCCCCCTTGCCCTGCGTTCCACCATCGTCCCCATCTCCATGATCGGCTCACAGCTCGCCTTCCCCCTCTTTTTCTTTGGGCTCATCTTCCAGTTCGACTTCCTGGTCAACTTGGGGATCCTCCTCTTTGCCGCCGCGGTCCTGTTTACCTTGGTTACCCTTCCGGTGGAATACAACGCTTCCCGTCGGGCGGTGACCGTGCTCCAGTCGGGGAACTACGTGACCCGGGAGGAGCTGGGCGCAGTGCGGGAGGTTTTGTCGGCGGCGGCCCTCACCTACGTCGCCGCGGCCGCCATGGCGGCCTTGCAGCTTCTGTCCATGCTCCTCATCGCCAACCGCCGGCGCTCGTGAGGCTCGCCGCCTCCATCCTCGCCGCGGACTTCGGCCGCCTGGGCGAGGAAATCCGCAAGGTGGAGGAAGTCGTGGACTTCCTCCACCTGGATGTGATGGACGGCCACTTTGTCCCCAACCTTACTTTTGGCCCCCCGGTCGCCAACGCCCTCCGCAAGCACACCCGCCTTCCCTTGGAAATCCACCTCATGATTGACCAGCCCGCCCGCTACGGCCCCCAATTCCACGTCACCCCCGAGGACGTGATCACCTTCCACGTGGAGGTTGCCCACCCCGAGGAGGTTTTGCGCACGTTGCGCCAACTCCCCTGCCGGGTGGGCCTTTCCCTGCGGCCGCGCACCCCCCTTGGCGCGCTGGAGCCCTTCCTCGATCGGATCGATTTGGTCCTGGTGATGAGCGTGGAACCGGGGTTTGGGGGCCAGACGTTCCTTCCCCAGGCGGCGGAGCGCGTGCGCATGCTGCGCGCGATGATTGGAGACCGACCTGTGGCCATTGCGGTGGACGGGGGCATTGGGCCAGGCAACGTGCGGGCCGTGGTGGAGGCTGGAGCAGAGATCATCGTGGCCGGCTCTGCCATTTTTGAAAAGCCCGATCCCCGAGCAGCAGCTCTTGAGCTATGGAAAGCGGCGGGGCACACGAAAAGTTCATGAGGCGGGCGTTGGAGCTCGCCCGCCTGGGAGAAGGCTACACCCGGCCCAACCCCCTGGTGGGGGCAGCGGTGGTGCGGGATGGCCAGATCGTGGGCGAGGGGTATCACGCCCGCTACGGAGGCCCGCACGCCGAGGTGGTGGCCCTCCAGCAGGCGGGGGCCAACGCCCGGGGGGCCGATCTGTACACCAATTTGGAGCCCTGCTGCCACTGGGGGAAGACCCCCCCGTGCGTGGAGGCCATCTTGGCTGCCGGGATCCGCCGCGTCGTCCTGGCCCACCGCGACCCCAACCCCCTTGTGAACGGCCAAGGCATCGCCCAGCTCAAGAAGGCCGGCGTGGAGGTGATCGAGGGCGTGCTCGCCGAAGAAGCCCTCCGCCTCAACGAAGTTTTCCTCCACTGGATTCGCACCAAGACCCCGTTTGTGGTGCTCAAGCTCGCCCTGAGCTTGGACGGGAAGATCGCTACCCGGGAAAGGAAATCCCAGTGGATCACCGGGGAGGAAAGCCGGAGGTTTGTGCACATCTTGCGCCGCAGGTACGCGGCCGTGCTTGTGGGCATTGGCACAGTGCTCTCCGACGATCCGGAGCTGACCGTCCGCGCTGTCGCCGGCCCTCAACCTTTGCGCGTTGTGTTGGACTCCGCAGGCCGCATTCCCTTCCAGGCCCGGGTGCTTTCCCCCGCGGCCAAAACGTTGATCGCCACCACCGCCCGGATGCCGGAAAACGTGGAGCGAGAACTTACGGCCCGGGGCGCGGAGGTGTGGCGGTTTCCCACGTCTTCAGGGGGCGTGGACCTTTCGTCCTTGCTGGCCAAGCTGGGGGGGCAGGGGGTGGACAGCGTGTTGGTGGAGGGCGGTTCTGAGGTGGCCTGGTCCTTCCTCTCGCAGGGGCTTGTTCAAAAGGTGGTGTTCTTCTACGCCCCGGTGATTTTGGGCGGCCGACAGGCCGTGCCCGCCGTGGGTGGCGAGGGTGTGGGCGAGCCTGCAGCTGGATTTCCCGTGCAGGACCTTGTGGTCGAGCGCGTGGGAGAGGACCTCCTGGTCTTGGGCTACCTCAAGCGCCCGGCTGCTCCTTCCTGAGCAGCGGCCTCAGCGGAAGCCCACGCGGCGCAGCTCCTCCAAAGCTTGGCGCACCTCGTCCAGGGTGGCCCCGTCTTCGATGGTGGACAGATCGCCAACCGCCCTCTCCTCGCACAGGGCGCGCAAGACCCGGCGCATGACTTTCCCGGAGCGCGTCTTGGGCAAGCGGGGCACCACCTTGAGCACCTTGGGGGTGGCGATGGGGCCGATGCTTTCCCGCACCAGCCGCACGAGGTCCTGGTGCAAACCCTCGTTTTCTTGAACATCCTTTTTGAGCACGACGAAGACAGCCAACGCCTCGCCTTTAATCTCGTCGGCGATGCCGATGACAGAAACCTCGGCTACGGCCGGGTGGGCGGACAGGACTTCCTCCACTTCCCGGGTGCCCAAGCGGTGGCCGGCGACGTTGATGACCTCGTCGGCCCGGCCCAGCAGGCGGAAGTAACCGTCCTCGTCGCGGATCGCGTAGTCGCCGGTCATGTACAGGAACTTTCCGTAGCGCCGGAACACACCCCAGTAGTTCTGGGCATAGCGTTCGTCATCGCCCCACAGGGTAAGGAGGGCGCCTGGCGGAAGCGGAGGGTAGGCCACCAAGAAGCCCCGCTGGCCCGGAGGCACGGGATCGCCGCGTTCGTCCACCACCTCCAGCCTCCAGCCCATGGCGGCCTTGGTGGGGGAACCGGGTTTGAACGGCAAAGGTTCTAGCCCCATGGCGTTGGTGATCATGGGCCAACCGCTTTCTGTTTGCCAATAGTGGTCGATCACCGGCCTTTGCAGGGCGGCCACGGCCCAGTGGTAGGTGGGTTCATCCAGGGGCTCTCCGGCCAAAAACACGTAGCGTAGGCGGCCAAGATCATAGCGGGTGATCCAATCGGTGGGGAACTTGCGGAGCATGCGCAACGCGGTGGGGGCAGAGAAAAGCACCGTAACCCCGTGCTTTTGCGCCGTTTCCCACCAAACGCCGGGATGGGGGCTGTCCGGCATGCCCTCGTACACCAGGGTGGGAATCCCATAAAGCAGCGGACCGTATACGATGTAGCTGTGCCCCACTACCCATCCGATGTCCGACGTGGACCAGAACACGTCTTCGTCGGTGCAGCCGTAGATAAAGTCCATCGAGGTGTGCAGGGCCACCATGTAGCCCCCGGTGTCCCGGACCACGCCTTTGGGCTTCCCCGTGGTTCCCGAGGTGTAGAGGATGTAGGAGGGATGGGAGGAATCCAGGGGTTGAGCGGGGACCTCGGCTTCTCCTACGGCGGCCATGGCCTCGGACCAAAGCACGTCGCGTTGGGGCACCCGGTTCCAAGATGTCACGCCCCGGTCCAGGACGATCACGTGCTCCACCTGGCCCGGGCTTTGGGCGAGGGCCCGGTCCACTAGGCCTTTGAGGTCCACCGGCTTGCCCTTGCGCACGCCCCCGTCGGCGCAGACCACCACCTTGCACCCGGAGTCCTCGATGCGGTGGGCCAAAGCCTCCACGGAAAAGCCGGCAAACACCACGGAGTGAACAGCGCCCAGGCGCACACATCCCAGCATAGCCACCAGGGCTTCGGGGACCATGGGCATGTAGATGAGCACCCGGTCCCCCTTGTGTACCCCCAATTTACCCAGCACCGCCGCGAACTTGTTGACCTCCCGGTAAAGCTCGGCGCAGGTAAGAACGCGGCTTTGACCCACCTCGGGGCTTTCCCAAATCATGGCCGGTTGGTGGCCCTTGCCCGCCTGGACGTGCCGATCCACCGCGTTGAAGCAGAGGTTGGTTTGGCCTCCGGGGAACCAACGGAAGAAGGGAGGCCGGGTGTCGTCCAAGACCTTGTCCCATGGGCGGAACCAATGCAGGCGCTGGGCTTGCTGGCCCCAAAAGCCCTGAGGATCTTCCACCGACCGCCGGTAGAGCTTCTCGTAGTCCCTCCTCATCCGGGATCACCGCTCCTCGTACAGCTCCCGCACCTTCTTTTTGTCGATCTTTCCCGTCTCCGAGCGGGGGAGGTCCTCCACGAACACGACCTTGCGGGGCTTCTTGAAGGGAGCCAAGCGGCTGCTCACGTAATCGAGGACTTCCTCCTCCGTGAGAGTTTCCCCCCGTTTGGGAACGATGACGGCCTTGGGGGTCTGGCCCCACTGGGGGTGTTTGGCCCTCACCACCACAGCATCGGCCACCTTGGGGTGGGAGTAGATGACGCGTTCGATCTCCGCGGGATAGATGTTTTCCCCGCCGCTGATGATCATGTCGTCGGTGCGCCCCAGCACGTAGAAAAACCCGTCTTCGTCGTACTTTCCTAGGTCACCGGTGAACACCCAACTGCCGCGAAACTTTTTGGCCTCCTCGTCCGGTCGGTTCCAGTATCCGGCTGCGCCGGTGGGCTCCCGGCGGACAATGATCTCCCCAATCTCATCGGGCCCCACTTCCTGGCCGCGCTCGTCCACCACCTTGACCTCTACAAAGGCAGGGCTCTTGCCCATGCACTCGCTGGCCTTCTTGAGGATGGGGTCATCAAGGGAGCTTGCTCCCCAGTTGAGCCCGGTGGCCCCGGTCTCCGTCAGCCCATAACCGCCGAAGTAGGTGATCCCCCGGCGCACAAAGGCCTCTTTGAGTTCGGCCGGTTGGGGCTCCCCTCCCCCGTTCACTGCCCGCAGGGAACCCACGTACTTGTGCCAACCTTCCACTTGGGTCATCATTTTTAGCTGGGTGGCAATACCGAAATGGAAAGTCACCCCGTACGCTTTGATCACCTGCAACGTGCCTTCCGGGGTCCACCGGCTCACAAGGACAATGGTTCCGTTGAGCATCAGCATGTACAGCTGGAAGCAGGTAAGCCCTCCGGCGTGGAACATGGGCGGAGCCCCACAGTACACATCGTTGCGGGTCAGGTGCGCGGAAAGGCCGTTGGCCAGGCAGGCAAAGAACACGCCGCGGTGGGTGAGTCGTACCCCTTTGGGCCGTCCTGTTGAGCCCGCGGTGAAGAGAATGAACGCAGTTTCTTCAGGGCCGGTCGGGACAGCCGGAGGGCGGGCCGCTCCCCTTCTCAACAGCTCGTCGTAAGGCTTGGCCTTGGAGACCTCTCCCTTTCCCACCTCCACCAGCTGAAGTTGGGGATGCAGTTGGGCCAACTCCCATACCCGCTCAGCATAATCCGAGTCGAAGACAAGCAGCCTTGGTTGGACGTCCTCGATCATGAACGACAGTTCTTCTACCGAAAGGCGGAAGTTGGCGGGGGTGAAGATAGCCCCGACTTTCAGACACCCGAAAAGGACCTCCAGGGTCTCCACCCGGTTGGGCAAGAGGACAAACACCCGATCGCCTTTGCTCGTTCCCAGGGCCGCCAGAACTTGGGCAAAGCGATTGGCTCGTGCGTTGAGTTCCCCGTAAGTGGAACGGTGGCGCTCGTCCGTGCGACCGTGTTCAATTACAGCCACAGCGTTTCCCACTCCTGAAAGGCTGGCGTTGCGTTCCAGGAGGTGTCCGAGGTTATAGACGGAAGCTGAACCAGGGTACACGACAGGTTCGGGACCTTGAACGTAGGTGGTCATGTGCCCCTCCTTAGTGTCTAAATGCCCATGTAGATCTTCCGGACATGGTCGTTGTTCCACAGCTGTTCGGATGTTCCCGCGAGTACAATCGCACCATTTTCCAAGACGTAGCCCCGGCCAACCGCCTTCAGGGCCTGGCGAACGTTTTGCTCGACCA
>CAKZKH010000061.1 GCA_937122485.1 uncultured bacterium
GGGTCTCCAAGCCTGACCCTTACAAGCCCTACATCCGTGGCGGCGTCCCCTCGGTGGTTACCGTCCTGTGGTGGAGTGGGCGTGCACCCACGGTTTTGGACCGGTGTAAGCGGTAGGATCGGCGAGGTTGAGGGAGGGTGATCGAGGATGAAGAAGAGCCGGTTCACCGAGGAACAGATCGTGGCGATCCTGGCCGAGGCCGATCGAGAGGAGAAGACGATCGGGGATGTGTGCCGGGCGCATGGGGTGTCCGAGCCGACGTTCTACGACTGGCGGAAGCGGTTTCGGGGAATGGGGGTGGAGGAGGTGCGGGAGTACCGGGAGCTGAAGCAAGAGAACGCACGGCTGAAGAGGCTGTTGGCCGATCGAGAGCTGGAGATCGATGCGATGAAGACGGTGATGCGAAAAAAACTGTGGCTCTACCGGCTTTCGTGTGGGTAGAGATCGAGTCCGCCGCAGTGGAAGTAGATGGCTGTCTTGAAGTGCTCCACGTTCCGGAACCCACGGGCGGTCTTCTTCACCCAGTGGATGGTGGCGTTCACCGCCTCCAACCCCGCGTTGGTGATCCGGTGTCGTAGGTAGGTGAGCACGTTGGGCAGGTGACGTCGGATCAACCACGCCACCTTCGCCATCAGCCCCAGCCGGCTGTGGGTGGCCCGCCAGAACCACCGCCGGAAGAACCGCTGCGCCGCTCCCACGTAGCGGTACTCCCACAACTGCCGAAACCGCTCCTTCAAGGCCCATGCCCGAGCTACCCGCAGGTCGCCCGCACAGAGCTCCCGGAACCGCGCCCGCTGCTGTCGGCTCATGTCCTGGGGGCGCATCAACCACAGGTACTTCGTGCCCGTGAGTCGGTCGTCGGCCACTCCCTTGAGCGCCCGCTGCTCGACCCGGCGCACCCTGTCCACCGCCTCGTGGAGGTGCTTCACGATGTGGAAGTTGTCGAACACGATCTTCTCCTCGGCCCCAGGGACGTGCCGACACGTGGACTGGATGTACGGCTCCCACATGTCCATGGCGATCGCCTCGATCCCCGTTCGCCCTGCCGGGCCAAGCCCTTCCCAGAACCCGTCCAAGCTCTCCCCCTTCCGCCCCTCCGCCAGGTACAGGACCTGACTACGGTCCAGGTCGGCCACGACCGTCAGGTACGTGTGCCCCTTGGCCACCGCCTTCTCGTCCACTCCCACATGCTTCACCTCGCCCACCGCGCGCCGCGCCAGCCCCCGCCTCACCGCCCGCTTCTTGATCCCCCACGCCTCGTCCCAGCTGATCCTCAGGAGATCTGCTGCCCCGGCCACCGAGCACTCCCGCAGGAGGTCGATTGCCACCCGCTCGAACAGCGGGGTGAACTGGCTGCCTGGCTCGGCCCACGGCACCCGCACCTGCTTCACCCCGTGCTGGGGACACTCCACCCACGGGACCTCCGCCTCGACCCACGTCACGAACTGGCAGGTGTCCAGGTGCCGCCACCGGCAGAACTTGCTGTCGTAGCCCCCGACCATCGCCCCACACTCCGGACAGGGAAACGGACTGGGTCCGGCGTCAACCCTGATCGTTACTTCCTTGGCCGCCACGTCCAACTCCACGTGGGCCACCTTCCACGGGGGGGTGAGTCCAAGAATCGCTTCGTACAACTCGATGTCGCGCATTGCTCTCGCCTCCTGTCGGCTCGAGAGCTTACCGCGACACGCTCACCTGCCCACACGATTCCCGGAAGAGCCCGTTCGCTATCGGAGCCCAGGTTAGAGAAACGGCCCTCTCCGACAGGGTTCGCGCCCACAGAACGACCCACGTTTTCAGTCCCGCTCCCCCAAGGCCA
>CAKZKH010000062.1 GCA_937122485.1 uncultured bacterium
AATTTTCTACCTTTCTTTTCGGGGTCCACCTCACAGCCAAGCTCGAGGCCATCGAAGAGTTCCTTGCCGAACGCTTTCCCTCGCCCTGGGCGGAGCCCCTGCGCCGGGACCTCAACCGCGAGCTGGGCAAGGCATTTGAGCGGATCCTCCAGGGGCCGGGGAAGCGGGCCACGGTGGACTTCGAGCGGCCGGACGTGCAGCTTACCGTGGACCTGGAAGCCGGCCAGGTCCACCTCCGCGTGGCTCCGGCCTTCTTCTACGGGCGGTACCGTAAGCTCCTGCGGGGCCTGCCCCAGACGCACTGGCCTTGCCGGGCCTGCCGGGGCCGGGGCTGCCCCGCTTGCCAGGGCACGGGCAAAAAGTACGCTGTCTCTGTCGAGGAGTTCATCCTCCAGCCCTTTGTCGAGGCCACGGGAGGAACAGGAGGGAACCTCCACGGGGCCGGTCGGGAGGACATCGACGCCCGCATGCTCGGCCGCGGCCGGCCCTTCGTGGTGGAGGTGTTCGAGCCTTTACGCCGGACCCTGGACCTCCAGGCCGTGGCTGGGGCCATCGCCACCTCCAGCGAGGGGGCGGTCGAGGTCGTGGATCTCCGGCCCGCGACGCCCGACCTGGTCCACAAGGTCAAAGCGGAAATTCACGACAAGCGGTACCGCGCCCGGGTGACCTTTGCCCAGCCCGTCGGCGAGGAAAGGCTGCAACGGGCCCTGGCCAAGCTGGTGGGGGAGATTCGCCAGCGGACCCCTTCACGGGTGCGCCACCGCCGCGCCGACCTTGTCCGCACCCGCACGGTCCGGGAAGTCCGGGGTCACCTGTTTTCCCCCACCGAAGGGGAAGTCGAAATCCTCTGCCAGGGCGGTTTGTACGTGAAGGAGCTGATCTCCGGGGACGGGGGGGCCACCCAGCCTAGCCTGGCCGATGTTCTGGGGGTGGAGGCCTGGGTCCATGAGCTCGACGTTCTGGAGGTGCTGGACGGGGAGAGCTTCGTTGCCCCCGTATCCCCGGAGAGTTAGACTCGCCGGGGATGTTGACCGAAAGGCTCGAAGAGTTTTTCAAAAGGGAGGAACCCACCCGACCTCGGGACTACTTCTACGTCAGCGAGGTGGGCAAGTGCCCACGGCAGATTTTCTATTCGGCCAAAGGTTTCCCCCGCCCCCCGATCGACGGGCTCACGGCCCGCAAATTGGCGGTCGGTGACGACGCCCACCGCCGCATCGTCCAAGCCCTGTACGGACTGGGCATCGTGGTGGCCGCGGAAGTGCCCATCCCCCCTGCTCAGCTCTTCCATGGCCGGTGCGACGCCATCGCTTCCCTGGACGGCAAGAACTACGTGGTGGAAATCAAGACTGCCCACCCTTACGTGTTCGATCAGATGGCCGGTGGCCCCCGCCGCGACCACTACCTGCAGCTGCAGCTTTACCTCCACTACTTCCGAATTCCCCAGGGGATCATTCTCGCCGAGAACAAAGCCACCCAGGAGTTCCGGGAGTTCGTGGTGGACCTGGACCGAAAGGCCGTGAACCAGACGCTGCGCGCCTTTGAGGAGCTCCGCCAGATCATCTTTGTCCAGGGCGTCCTGCCGCCCTTGCCTGGTCCGGAGGACAAGAAGGACTGGGAGTTCGACCAGTGCCGGTACTGCCCCTACGTTCAGTTCTGCCGGGAGAACGCCGCCAACTTGCCCCAACCCATTCGAGGAGAAGAGGCGACCAAAGAGGCGGAAGAGCGCCTTCTTGTGCTGTTCGAGGAGATCGACTAGGGCCGCGGTTCGGGAAGACCGAGGGCCAGGATCAGCGCCGGAATGAGCAAGGCCGTCACGATCCCCAAGGCGACTTCCAACCCCAGCTGGTCCCCCAGGTAGCCCACAAGGGTAATAAGCAGAGCTCCCACGCCCCAGGCCAGGCCCATCATGAGTCCGGAAACCAATCCCCGTTGCTCCGGCACCAGCTCCTGGCCCAACACCACGCATACGGGAACTGAGGAGATCAACACCGCGCCGGCAAGCGCCAGGAACATGAAGGACAAGGGACCATCGGTGATGAGGAAGAGATAGAACAAGGGGAGAGCGAGGGCCAGGGACCCGACAATCACCCGCTTGCGGCCCAGGTAGTCGGAAAGGCGGCCCCCAAGGAGGTTCCCGATGCCCTCGGACAAGGCGAACACGGACAAAGCGAGGCTGGCAATGGTGAGGGGCTGGCCGCGGTCCCGCCAGAGTACAGCCAGGAACGTGGCATAGGAAGACCCCACAAAGTCCCGAAGCACGGCCATGCCCCACAGCCGGGCCAAGGGCTTGGCCTGGGGATGGTTCCAAAGCGCCGCCCGCTTGCCCGGTTGCGCCGACTGCGGCTTGGGCCAGGAACGGGCCGCCACCACCAGCACCAGGGCCGCAGGCACGAGCAAGATGGGCGTGGACCGCAATCCCAGGACGCTGACCGCAGCGGCCACGAGCAGGGGCCCGGCCGCTGCGCCCAAGGGACCGCCCGAAGAGAAGAGGGCCATCCGTGCTCCCCGGCCCTGGGCCTCGGCGGATACCAGCGATGCGGCCGCTGGGTGAAAGGCCGCTGTCCCCACGCCGGCCGCCACCAGGGCCATGGCCAGGGCAAAGTACGAGGGAAGAACCCCCAACAGGCTCATCGCTGTGCAGGTCAGAACCGGCCCGAACAGGGCCAGATAGCGGGCCCCGCCCCGGTCGGCCACCACCCCCAGGGGAAGCTGCCCAAACGAGGCCACGCTCGTTCGCACCGAGGCCAGCAGCCCTGCCCACGCCCGCGAGAGGGCAAACTGGTCCATGAGGACCGGCAGCAGGGCTCCCAAGAAGGCCCCGTACCCGTCGTTGAGCCCATGGATCAAAGCCAAGGGCCAAGTCCGCCCTTTGGGGGGTGGTGAACTTTGCTCCGGGGTGCTCAACCGAGGCCCCCTTCCACCAGCTCCAGGACCCGTTGGGGCAGCGCGGGGTACTGGCGCAGCCGCCGCCCTACGGCGCGGGAGATGGCGTTGGCCACCGCCACATGGGAAGCCATCAACGGCACTTCGCCCAACCCCTTGGCCCCGAACGGTCCGGCCGAATAGGGGGCTTCCCCAAACTCCACCGCAACCTCAGGTACGTCGGCACTGGTGGGGATGTGGTAGGCCGTCAGCGTGGGGTACAGGATGCGACCGTCCTGGGAAACCAGCTCCTCCAGAAGAGCGTAACCAATCCCCTGGGCGATGCCGCCCAACACCTGCCCCCGGGCTGTGTCGGGGTTCACAATCTTCCCCGAATCGTGGACAGCCCAAAACCGGGTGACCTTGACCTCTCCCGTGAGGAGGTCCACTTCCACCTCAGCGAGGTGGGCGGCGTAGGAGTACACGAAGTAGGCCTTGCCCAAGCCCGTTTGGGGATCCCAGTCCACCGGCGCGGCCTCGACCCAGCCCGTGGCCCCCATGTCCCAGTTGTGGGCCCACATCCAGCGGGCCACGTCGGCCAACGTAGCCCGCCGTCTCGCAGCACCGGAGGCGCAAAAGGTTTGGCCCTCGAGGGTGAACTGCGGGCACTCCAGGATCAGACGCACAGCCTGGTCAATCCTCTGGCGCAGCTTGGCCGCGGCATCGACGATGGCCTGACCCTGGACCGTGGTGGTGCGAGAGGCCACGGTGGGCCCGGAGTCGGGTACCCGCGAGGTGTCCACCGGAGCAATCTGCACGGAGGAGATGGGGACACCCAAAGCCTCGGCGGCGATCTGGCTGAGCACGGTCTGGGCCCCTTGGCCCATTTCGGTTGTGCCCACGGCCACGGTCACCGAGCCGTCCACCTCGAGTTTTACATAAGCTCCGGCCTTGTCCAGAAGCGGGGCTTTGGCCCCCATGCCTACGCCGTACATCACGGTGGAGACGCCTAGGCCCCGGCGGCGGAACCGCTCGCGCCGGTTGAACTCCTCCACCTCGCGCTGGAGCTCGTCCCACCGGGCCAGGGCCCGCACCCGCTCAATGCACTCCCAAAGGCCTACGCTTTCTTCCAGCACCTGGTCGGTGGCGGTCCTGTCCCCCACCCGAAGGGCGTTCTTGGCCCGCAACGCCAAGGGGTCCATCCCCAACGCTTTGGCCAGTTCATCCATTTGGGACTCGTGGGCGAAGATGACCTGGGGGGAGCCGAAGCCCCGGAACGCCCCGCAGGGCACGGTGTGGGTGGCGACGGAATAGCCGTCCACCTTGACGTGGGGGATGCGGTAGGGGCCAGCGGCGTGGATGAGGCCCCGCCACAGCACCGCCGAAGACAGGGTCTGGTAAGCCCCAGCGTTGTAGAAAAACTCCACCTCCACAGCGGTGAGGGTCCCGTCGCGCTTGGCCCCGGTGCGGTAACGGATGATCCCGGGGTGGCGCTTGCTGGTGGTGGCGATGTCTTCGTCGCGGTCGTAGACAAGCTTGACCGGGCGCTTGGACTTCCAAGCCAACAGGGCGGCCATAGCCGCCAGGTGGCTGGGCACATCTTCCTTACCCCCGAACCCTCCCCCGGTCACGGTCTGCACGATCCGCACCTTGGCGAAGGGCAACCCCAGCACCGTGGCCACTGCGTTCTGCACGTAAAACGGGCACTGCAGGGACCCGTACACCGTCATGCCCCCCTCCTCGGGCACGGCGATCACACCCTGCGGCTCCAGGTACAGGTGCTCTTGGTACCCCACCCGGTACTCGCCTTCCACGATCACGTCCGCCTGGGCGAAGCCTTCCTCCACGTTGCCCTTGCGGATCCGCATGGCGTTGAACACGTTGCCCTGCTCGGCAGCCTCACGCACCGCGGCCTGAGGAGCTCCAGGGTTGAGGGCCTCCAAGGGATCGAATACCGCTGGGAGGTCTTCGAAATCGATTCGGGCCCGGAGGGCCGCTTCACGGGCTGCCTCCCGGGTCTCGGCAGCCACCAAAGCCACAGGCTCGCCCACGTAGCGAACCACGTCCTCGGCCAAGGCCGGCATGTCCCGGTAAATGATGGGCACGCAGTTTTGCCCGGGGATGTCCCTCGGGGTCACCACAGCCACAACCTTGGGGTGGGCGAGCACCGGAGAGAGATCCAACCGGCGGAGGCGAGCATGGGGCCGGTCCGAGCGAACGACTTGGGCGTGAACCATGCCAGGGAAACCGAGGTCGTCGATGTACCGGGCTTGCCCGGCGACTTTGGCCTCGGCATCCACCCGGAGGACGCCCTGGCCTACCGCTTTCCCTTCGGCGATCTGGGTAGGGTTCACCAAAGTCCCTTTGGCCGGGAATTATAGCCCTTAGGGGATTCGCCTCTCTGGCCGAGTTCGGCCAGGATAAGGCGCAAGCCCATCACAGCCTTGCCACGGTGGGAAACGCGGTTCTTTTCCTCGAGGGTCATCTCCGCAAGGGTGCGGGTCTCCCCTTCGGGGATGAACACCGGATCGTAGCCGAACCCGCCGGAGCCCCGCGGGGCCTCGGCGATGTGCCCTTCCACCAGGCCTTCGCTTGTCCACAGCGAGCCCTCGGGGAGAGCAAGGCAGGCCACGGCTCGGAACCGGGCCCGGCGGTTGGGGGCGCCCTCAAGGAGCCTCAACAGCCTGGCGATGTTGGCCTGAGGATCGCGGGTTCCTGCGAAGGTGGCCGTGTGCACGCCTGGTGCCCCGTCCAAGGCCTCCACCTCCAGGCCGGAGTCCTCGGCCAGCGCGGCCAGGCCGCTCCACTGGGCCAGGGTTTGCGCTTTCAGTCGGGCATTCTCCTCCAGGGTGGCCCCCGTTTCCCGCACCTCGGGAAGGCCCAGCTCTTTTGGGTTGACCCACTCCAGGCCCGGAACGTCGCCGAGCAGGGCCAAAATTTCCTGGAGCTTGCCGGGGTTGGTGGTGCCGAGGAGGACCTTCACGCCACCTTGACGCCCCGGAGGGCAAGGGAGGAGGCAAAGTGGCAGGCGGCGTAGTGCTCGCCTCCGCAATCCTGCAGGCCCGGGGTCTCCTGGGAACAGATGGCTTGAGCGTAAGAACAACGGGGGTGGAACCGGCACCCCGCGGGAGGGTTGACCGGGCTGGGCACATCCCCCTGGAGGAGGATGCGCTCTGCTTCGTAGTCAGGGTCGGGCACGGGCACGGCCGAAAGGAGGGCTTCGGTGTAGGGGTGGCGGGGCCGGGTGTACAGCTCCTCGGTCTCTGCCAACTCCACCACTTTCCCCAAGTACATCACAGCCACCCGATCGGAGATGTGCTTGACCACGGACAGGTCATGAGCCACGAACAGGTACGTCAACCCAAACTTGTCCTGGAGGTCCTCCAGCAGGTTGAGCACCTGGGCTTGAATGGACACATCCAAGGCGGACACGGGTTCGTCGCAGATCACAAGCTGGGGGCCCAAGGCCAAAGCTCGGGCGATGCCGATCCGTTGCCGCTGGCCCCCCGAGAACTCGTGGGGGTAGCGTCGCATGTGGTCGGGTTTGAGCCCCACCGCCTCCAACAGCTCGGCCACCCGGTTCCGCACTTCCTGGCCGCGGGCCACCCGGTGGACGATCAGGGGTTCCCCGATAATGGCCCCCACCGTCATTCGGGGGTTCAACGAGGAGTACGGGTCCTGGAAGATGATCTGCATCTCCCGACGGAGGAGCTTCATCACCCGCTTCGTGGCCTTGGTGACTTCCACCACGGGAGGCAGGGACTTGGACCTGGGGCGGAACAACACCTGACCTGAGGTGGGCTCAATCAACCGCAGGATGGTGCGGCTGACCGTGGTCTTCCCGCATCCAGATTCTCCCACCAACCCCAAGGTCTCCCCCTTGGGAATGAAAAGATCGACTTCGTCCACGGCCTTGACCCACCCCACGGTGCGGCGGAACACGCCCTTCCGCACGGGGAAGTACTTCTTGAGGCGCCAAACCTGGAGGAGGACGGACTCTCCAAGGGACGCAGCGGCCTGCGCACCCGAGCCTTTAGCCGTAGAGCCAGCACGCGGCCTCATGGGCTGGACCCACCTCCTTCAGCAGGGGCACTTCCCGCGTGCACACCTCCATGGCGTGAGGGCAGCGGGGGTTGAACGGGCAGCCTGGGGGTGCATCCAAAGGATCAGGAACCACGCCTTGAATCGGTTCCAGTCGCTGCTTCTTCGTGGCCAAGGACGGGATGGAGTGGAGAAGACCCTTGGTGTAGGGGTGCTTGGGATCGTGGAACAGCAGGCCCACCGGGGCATGCTCCACCACCCGCCCCAAGTACATCACCACCACTTCCTGGCACATCTCGGCCACGACCCCCAGGTTGTGCGTGATGAACATGATGGCGGTCCGGAACTTCGCTTGAAGGTCCCGCATGAGATCGAGCACCTGGGCCTGGATGGTCACATCCAGGGCTGTGGTGGGCTCGTCGGCGATCAACAAGGATGGGTTGCAGGACAGGGCCATGGCGATCATCGCCCTCTGGCGCATGCCCCCCGAAAGTTGATGGGGATACTCATCCACCCGCTGCTCGGGGAGGGGGATTCCCACCTGGCGGAGCATCTCGATGGCCCGAGCCCGAGCCACGTTCTTCCTCACCTTCTGGTGGAGCATGATCGCTTCCATGATCTGGTAGCCCACGGTGAACACAGGGTTCAGGGAAGTCATGGGCTCCTGAAAGATCATGGCGATCTCCTTGCCGCGGATGGAGCGGTACTCCTTCCCCTTGGGGTTGAGGGAGGTGAGGTCCACTGGATGCCCGTTGCGGTGGAAGAGCACTTGGCCTCCGGCGATCCGCCCCGGGGGCATGGGAACCAAACCCATGATGGACAGGCCGGTCACGGACTTGCCGCAGCCCGACTCCCCCACCACCCCCAGGGTGCGCTCCCGCTCAATGGCGAAGCTCACCCCGTCCACGGCTTTGACGATCCCGTCCTCTGTATAGAAGTAGGTCTTGAGGTCCCGCAGCTCGACGAGGGGCAAGGCCTAAAGAACCGCGATCAACAACCCCAGGAGGAGAAACAAGCCCCCCAGGATGCCCGTGGCCAGCCGTTTGGGATCCTTGGTCACGTCCCGGCCGAACACCGTGGAAGCCATCCCCGACCCGAACGCCCC
>CAKZKH010000063.1 GCA_937122485.1 uncultured bacterium
GCCCTCGACGACGGGGCTACCGTGGACCTTCCCCCCGGGGAGGTCGTGGTCAGCACCGACAGCCACGTGGTCAAGCCCATCTTCTTCCCCGGGGGGGACATCGGGAAGCTGGCGGTCTGTGGGACGATCAACGACCTGGCGGTCATGGGCGCCCGGCCCATCGCCCTCACCTTGGCCCTTGTGTTGGAGGAGGGCTTCCCCCTGGATGACCTGGAGCGGATTTTGGATTCGGCGGCCCGAGCCCTGGAGGCTGTGGGGGTGGCCCTGGTGGGTGGGGACACCAAGGTGATGGGCAAGGGGGAGCTCGATGGGGTGGTGATCAACACCACGGGGGTGGGCGTGGCCGAGCGAGCTATTTCCGACGCCGGCCTTCAGGAGGGCGACGCGATCGTGGTCACCGGAACGGTCGGCGACCACGGGATGGCCCTTTTGGCCGCACGGGAGGGGTTCGAGCTTGCCTCGGGGCTGGAAAGCGACGTCGCCCCCATCTGGCCGCTGGTGGAGCAAGCCTTGGCCGTGGGGGGAATCACGGCCATGAAGGACCCCACGCGCGGGGGGCTTGCCGCCGCTCTGAACGAAATGGCCCAAAAGGCCCGGGTGGGGATCGAGATCCGCGAGGAGGCCATCCCCTTGCGGCCGGAAGTCCAGGGCTTGAGCGAACTTTTGGGCATCAGCCCCTACGAGGTGGCCTGCGAGGGCCGGGCGGTCCTCGGGGTCCGGCCGGACAAGCTGGACCAGGTCCTGCTGGCCTTGCGCTCCTACCCCCTGGGCCAGGGGGCCCAGGTCATCGGGCGGGCCGCCTCCCGCTACCCCGGACGGGTGGTGCTGACCACCTCCGTGGGCGGACGGAGGTTTTTGGAGATGCCCCTAGGCGACCCTGTCCCCCGCATCTGCTAGCTTGGGTTCTCTCGCCGGTTAGGGAACATGGGGCAACATGTGCTGGGGGGGCTGGCCTTCCCGGCCGTTCTGTTGGCTCGACTAGCGCCTTCTACCCCGCGGCCTTGACCAGGCGCCGAACCTCCTCCGCCACGGGGACGTTCTCCCGCAGCCAGGTCTCCACTTGCTCGCGGAGCTCCGGCGCCCCAAGGAGGATAGCGCCCTGGAGCCGCCCTTCCCCATCCAGCACGAACTTGGCGTACCTGCGCCGCTCTTGGATTCGATATTCCCGGAGAGGACCTCCCTTGGGCTGGGTTGTTCCTAGGCACACGAGGTCCACGCCGGCCACCTTGAGGGACTGGATTGCGGTGGTGCCCTGGTAGGTGGCCCTGCCGGGCTGGACCATGTTTTGGGCGGCGATTTGGGCCTGTTCCCGAGCCGCACGGATGTTCCCGTACACGATCCCGTTCCACTCGGCCACGTCCCCGGCGGCGAAAACGTCCGGGGCAGAGGTGGCCAGGTGGTTGTCCACCACCACACCCTTGTTTACGGCCAGGCCCGCTTCCTTGGGGAGAGCAGTGCGGGGGGCAACCCCCGCGGCGAAAAGCACCAGGTCGCAGGGGAAGTTTTGGCCGTT
>CAKZKH010000064.1 GCA_937122485.1 uncultured bacterium
GTCCTGCATAGGTGCCCGAGTGAAGTCAGGCGGAGAGGACGGAATAGGAGGCTGGCATGAGAGGAAACCAAGGCAGTCTCACAGCGATGGGTGTCGTTCTGGGCATGCTCCTCGGCAGCACCACTCTGGTACTGGGGGCGCCGTTCCGGGAGGTACCACCGACGATCGGGGCCTACACGCTGCGCGGCGGGGAGTGGCAGATCCGGGCAGGCTTCGGATTGCCACTGGCGTCACCGAGTTACTGGGTGGCCAGCGTCAGCCTGGCCTACGGGATCGCCCCCTGGCTCCAGGCGGGGATAGCGATGTCGTACGGTGTCCAACCCGGCCCGCCGTCGGCGTACATGGTCTACAGCGGCCACGCCAAGCTTCGCCTGCCGCTTGGCGCGAACCTGGAACTGGGTATACCTTTCGGGTTCAGCTTTGTGGACCGTGGACCATGGATTGAGTTCGGCTCCGCGCAAAGCGGCGCGGTGGCGAGCATGGGGATGGGGGCAGGTCTCACACTCCACGGCGGCGCGGACCTCGGAGTCACGAAAGGCGGAGGATGGTATGCCCGTCCCTACGCCATTGTCGACTTCGACATCTTGCCGAACCTGAAGCTGGTGGGGGAGCTCGGGATCATCCCGCCGAGCGTGACGATCGGCGCGTGGATACGGCTCCTGGACTTCCTGGACGTGCAACTCGTCCTGGCGCCGCTCGCCCTTGCGGTTACGGGCGGCGTCTACCTGCGGTTCTAGGACGAGCATGTACCGCCACAGTTGATCGTGAGTCGCGGTCACGAAGACCGGGGAGGTGGAAGAGGGGGCGACACGGGTGTTCGGGATAGGTCAAGACCAACTACAAGGGGGGCTCTCAGACGAAAAGGCGAAGCGTGGCTGGGATCGTAGTTCTATCGGTCATCACCGGCGGGCTCTACACCATCTACTGGATCGTCAAGACGAAGTCCGAGATGAACGCTCAAGGAGCGGGCATCCCCACGGCATGGCTGATCCTCATCCCCATTGCCAACATCTGGTGGACGTGGAAGTTCTGTGAGGGAGTGGCCCACGTAACCAAGGGGGCATGTCCGCCGGGGTAGCGTTCCTTCTGCTCTGGCTGCTTAGCCTGATTGGGATGGCAATTGTCCAATCAGCGCTGAACAAGGTGGCGCGTGGCTAGACGATCGGGCTGGCGGAGATACGCGCCCGGAAGGGGCTCACCACGGCCGCAGTGGCGCTGAAAGACGCCTGGACGCTGTGCGCGTGGTGTCGCTCTCTGCGGGCGCGAGGGCACCCACCGTCACCCCGGGGACCATTGCCCTCCTGATCGAGGCGGATAGGGTTTTCGTGCAGTGCCCTCATCGTCCCGCCGGCCCTTCCCAGCCTAGGTGGAGCGCATTCTCCAAACCATTACGATAAGCCAGGCGGTGGCCGTGGCCACTCTTCTGAGGGGGACTCCCCTTCTCGTGCGGTTTTGGCGGGGCCGGCGCTGTGGCCCGCCTGGTACGGGGCCTCGCGGCTGGTGTTCTAGTTTTGCTGAGCGGTCGAGAGCCCACGGAGTTGGCCGCAGCCGGCAAGGATTCGGGTGCCCCGCGACCGGCGCACCGTGGCGTCCACCCCGTGGTTCACAAGCTCACGGCGGAACGCGTCCACCTGGCCTGGCGAAGGCGGGGCGAAGGGCAGCCCTGGGGCAGGGTTGAAGGGAATTAGGTTGACGTGGGCCAGCCTCCCCCGGAGGAGCTCGGCCAACGCTCGCGCCTGGGCCAGGCCATCGTTCACCCCGCCCAAGAGCACGTACTCGTAAGAAACCCTGCGGCCCGTGGCCTGGGCGTACGCGTCCCCGGCTTCCAAGATCTCCCCAATCGTCCACTTCTGCCCTGTGGGCACGAGCTTCTCCCGCAGCCGGTCCTCAGGAGCGTGGAGGGAGATGGCCAAGTTCACCTGCAGCCCTTCCTGGGCCAGGCGGAGGATTCCCGGCACCACGCCCACGGTGGAGATCGTGAACCTTCGGGCGCCGAGGCCCATTCCCTGCGGGTCGTTCAAGATGCGAACGGCCTTGATCGTGGCCGCATAGTTGAACAGGGGCTCGCCCATGCCCATCACCACCACGTGGGTGACCCGCTCGGAGGGCGCAAGTCTCCGGGCAAAGTGCAGCACCTGGCCGGCGATTTCCCCCGCGGTGAGGTTCCGCTTGAACTTGGACTGCCCTGTGGCGCAGAACGCGCAGCCCACCGGGCAGCCCACCTGAGTGGAGAGGCACACCGTGCGGCGGTCCCCCTCCCGCATGAGCACGGCCTCGATGGCCTCGCCGTCGGCTAGGCCCAAAAGGACCTTTTCCGTGGCCTCCTCGTCGACCTGGTGGGCCAAGGGGGTCAAGGGGGCCGGCGTGAACGTCTGGTCAAGCCGGGTACGGAGGGCGAGGGGGAGGTTGGTCATGGCCGCAAAGTCCGTAACCCACCTTTTCCAAACCCAGTCAAAGATTTGGGCACTACGGAACTCGGGCTCGCCCCAGCTTGCGAGCACCTGGGCCAGCTCATCCCGGGAAAGGCTGAGGAGGTCTTGGGCCACACCCTGATTATCCGTAGCCCTTGGGTCTAGAGTTTGGGCAGGAGGGCCGTGAGAAACCGGCCCAGTTCCCCGGCCCGACGGCGCGAGGTCTCCAGCACTTCCTCGTGGGAAAGGGGCGTAGGCAAAACACCCGCGGCGAGGTTCGTGACCAGGGAAATGCCAAGGACCTTGAGGCCGGCATGGCGGGCTGCAATCGCCTCCGGAACTGTGGACATCCCCACCAGATCCGCCCCCAGGGCTCGGAAGGCCCGAATTTCCGCGGGCGTCTCGTACGAGGGCCCCAAGGTGGCCAAGTACACGCCCTCCTTGACCCCCAGGCCGATTTCCTGAGCCACCTGGCGGGCGATCTTGCGGAGCTCGGGGTCGTAGGCGTACGTCATGTCCGGGAACCGCGGCCCAAGCTCCTCCAGGTTGGGCCCCCGCAGGGGGTTGTCCCCCAGCATGTTGATGTGGTCGGAGATGAGCACGATGTCCCCGGCTTCCAGGCCGTGGGCGATGCCGCCGGAGGCGTTGGTGAGCACCACGGTCCGTACACCCATTAGGGCATAGGATCGAACGGGGAACACGATTTCGTCCACCGTGCGACCCTCGTAGAGGTGCACACGGCCTCGCTGCACCAACACGGTCCGACCTTGAACTTCTCCTACGGCCACTTCCCCTCGGTGCCCAGCGATGCTGGGCACAGGGAAACCGGGGATCTCCCCAAAGGCCTTCTTCCTTTCCTCGGCCAGGGGCACGACTTCCGAGAGGCCGGAGCCCAGCACGACGGCTACCTCCGGCTTACCTAGTTCGAGAAGGGACTGGGCCGCGCGCTTGAGCTGCTC
>CAKZKH010000065.1 GCA_937122485.1 uncultured bacterium
CCATTTTCCCTTGACCGATCACCCTGTCATCAGCAACGAGCACGTAGATGTAGGGGCCATTGGCAAGCGGGATTCCGTTCTTGTCCACTGGGCGCCACCGGCCAGCTGCCGGGTAGCGAGTGGTAGCCGGATCAAGGGGTAACTCCGCAACCAGCCGTCCGGCGACGTTGTAGACAAGGAGCTTGGCCGAGTTCGCACCCTCGGGAAGCTCAAACCAGAAGACACACCCCTCGGCGGGCACGGGGTTTGGCCCGTGGTTGACCACCGTTCCGGGTCGGACGGCCGCGAACACTGCGTGGATCGTATGGTCCTTTGTTACGTTGGCGAACCTGTACGTGCCCACGCGACCGTCCATGACGACCTGGCCGAGTACCGAGCTCCCGTCCACAAGGACGTCGTGGATCACGTGGCCCTCGTCCGGCGTGATGGTGAAGGTTTGATCGGTGCCGTGTATGACCGCTACGGCACCCGAAGGGGCTATCGCTCCGCCAGCGCCAGCGGTAGCCCTTATTGTGTACTTCAGCTCGTCGCCTGTGAAGTCGCTGCCGACCTGCAGCGTACGCTCGAAGACGCCGTCGCCGTCCTGGTCGATCTTGAGCGTAACAGCTTTCTCGCCACGGGCGAGCGCATCCCAGTCCAACGAGTACACGTGAGTCGCCCCTGGCCTCGTTGGAATCATCGTTGCTTGGAAGGACACGGAACCAGTATCGCGTCCAGACACAAGCAGCATCCTGTAGGTACCCGACCCGTTACCAACCACAACAAACCCAAGGGCAACATCCATTCCGATCACCACGAACTCATTGTCCTCGAAGTCTACCCCCGGAAGCTGGCGCACCACCTGCCCATCCACAAGGCCTGTCATTTCACCGGACGCGTTCCGGATCCTCACTTCGACGGGGCTACAAACTGCTCCCACGGTTGCGTGTTTCAGGGATCTAGCGAGCGCGGAGAGCTCTGTTGGCTGAAGTAAGTTCACTCCAGCGGCTTCTAGCACGCTCCGCCAGTTCTTGAAGTAGGTTTCTAACGCGTCAAGTCGATGTCCAACTCGGCTCAGGTACTCGATCTTCTCCCCGAGGTCGCTCGCAACGCTGCACTTCTGCGTCTTTCCGTTGTATCGCCACACCGCTCCTGCCCAGATCGCATGTGGTTGACCGGTTGAGTTAGCCTGTCGCGATGCCCGCAGACACTGTCCTAGTACCCCGAGTCCGTCTTTGATGTTGGCGTAGATCCCCTGGGGTGTGTTTGTGTAAGGACTGCAGCTGCAGTCTGGGCGGTGTACGCAGCGTCCTCCACTTCTTTCGTATCTCTTGCAGAGGTGGCAAGCGACGCCACTCCACTGCCCGACAAAACTCTCGGTAGTTATCTGCATAATCCCACGGCCACAGTCAGCTGACACAAGCTCGTTGTTGAAGTTCTGTGACTTAGAGCCTGACTCGGTTGCGATGACGGCAAGTGCGAGTTCGATGGGAAAGCCATCCGCAACCAACCAATTAATA
>CAKZKH010000066.1 GCA_937122485.1 uncultured bacterium
GATCGAAGTCCCTTTGGAACGTGGTTGCCCGATCCGTGACACACGCCCAAGCACCCACCCCGCCTGGGAAAGCAGGCACGAGCGCCTCGTTGAGGCCGACCGCGAGCGCGGCGAGATCCCGCCCGGCAAGCCCCCCGTACGTGGGGAACCCTTCCCCTAGGATCAACCGCTCTCGACACCGCTCGAAGAGAGCCCGATCGCGCAGGGCGGGGAACCCCCCGATGTTTCCCAGGCCCTCCTTTTTGACCGACATCGTGCACCCGTCGGCGTACGCGAACAGCTCGGCCGCGATCTCCCGCGGCTCGGCGTTCCCGTAGCCAGGTTCCCGCTCGCGCACGAACAGGCAGTTCTCCGCGTAGCGGCACGCGTCGAGGAAGAGGGGGATCCCGTGGGCGTGGGCAAGCTTGGAGGCCGCGCGGACGTTCCCCATCGACACCGGCTGCCCGGCGGTGGTGTTGTTGGTGACGGTGATCATCACCGCCGGGCTTCGTCCCGACGGGTTGCGAAGGAGTTCCTCCAGGGCCGCAAGGTCCATGTCGCCCTTGAACGGGCGGTCGAGGTCGGGGTCCAGGGCCGCGGGCACCGGGAGATCCATCGGCTCCCCGCCGTTGGCGAGCACGTGGGCCCGGGTCGTGTCGAAGTGGGCGTTCGAGGGGACGACATCGCCCGGCTGGAGGAGGGAGGAAAAGAGCACGTTCTCCGCGCCCCGCCCCTGGTGGTCAGGCAGCACGTAGGGGAACCCGGTGATGTCTTGAACCGCTTTCAGGAACAGGGCAAACGATCGGCTCCCGGCGTAGGCCTCGTCCCCTTCCATGAGCGCCGCCCACTGGGCCTGGGACATCGCCCCGGTCCCGGAGTCGCTGAGGAGGTCCACGTACACGTCATCGCTCGCCAGGTTGAATGCGTTGTACCCCGCCTCGCGCAGCAGCCGTTCCCGCTCCTCCCGCGGGGGGCGCGGATCGGCTCGACGACCTTGATCTTGTACGGCTTGGGCCACCACGAGTCGTCCATGGGAGGCGGTGGTATCCCGGTTCCACGCCCGTTCCACTCGCCCTCCGTGCGGGGCGAAGCGTGCTTCGAGTTGGCTTACGCCCGTGTCTTCGCCACAATCGGAGTAGTGGGCAGGGGGTGAAGCGGTGCCGGCGCCAAACGAAGTGCGCGGTTTGGTGGAGCGGTTCCACGAGAACCGCGCCTCGTACGTGTCCGGCCCGTACAACGAGACCCAGACCCGGATCGAGTTCGTGGACCCGTTCTTCACCGCGCTGGGGTGGGACGTGGCCAACGTCCAGGGATACGCCGAGGCGTACAAGGACGTGGTTCACGAGGACGCGATCGTGATCGGGGGCCTGACCAAGGCCCCCGACTATTCGAGCTAGGGGTCAGACCTTTACTTTTTGCCCCGGCGTAGGCCTTCCTCCACCCGAGTTAGGGGTCAGACCTTTACTTTTTACCCCGGGGTTGGCCTTCCTCCACCCGCGTGGCCATCAGGCTCACCGTGGAAGGATGAAGCCCGAGAAACTCTCCCACCTCCCGCAACGTGTACCGGTGAAGCCGCACCGCCTCGTGGATGCGGGCGTTCCGCCTGGC
>CAKZKH010000067.1 GCA_937122485.1 uncultured bacterium
GTGGGGGAGATTCACGTGGGGCCCAAGGAGCTGGAACTTGCGGGCCGGCGGATCTTGCTCCTGCACGAGCCGTATGCGCTGGAGGCTTTGGTATGTTCGGCCAAGTACGACCTGATCATTTACGGGCACACGCATCGGGCCGAGGTCCGAGCTGGGAGTCCCCTGGTGATCAACCCTGGGGAGGCCTGCGGCTGGCTTACCGGCCACCCCACCTGCGCTCTTGTGGACCTTTCCACCCTCGAAGCCGCCCTAATCGAAATAGTCCGTTAAGTTGCCGGCTGGTTCCGACAACAGCGACTGCAACAAAAAAACGGGCGCCCTCGGGGCGCCCGTTTCCTTGAGCTTCTACTGGATGCCGTGGCGAGGGGGGAGCTTGCCCGCAACACAACAGGGCGGCTTTCCCGTACAGTCGTCGTTGGTGCAAAGCGGGTTGTAGATGACCTGAACGGCTGGTCCAGTTCCAGTGGGCCCTCCGCCGTAGAGGGCTACCGCGAGGTCTGAAATTCCGTTGCGGTCGAAGTCCCCGACGGCCAAGCCGATCGGGTTCTTCCCCACAGGGATACTCCGGTCCACCTTGAACTTTCCGCCGCCCAGGTTCACCAGGATGCTGACCCAGTTCTCCTCAAATTCAGCCACAGCTAGGTCCACCCGCCCATCGCGGTTGGCATCGAAGGCCACGATGAACACCGGCAAGCCGTCAAGCTTCAGGCGGGATGTGACCGCGAAGTTCCAGCATCCCTGGTTTTGAACGATGGCCACTGCAGAGAATGCAGGGTCAGTTACGGCAATGTCAGGCTTCGCATCCCCATCGAAGTCCGCGATGGTCAGCGAACGGAGGGCCATTCCGGCTGGAACCGTAACCCTGTGCACAAACTTGGCCCGGCATTGATTTTCAAAGAACAAGAGGCTCGTGGCTGCAGCAACTACGATGTCCAAGTCTCCGTCGCGGTCAAAGTCCGCCGCACCCAGGAATGCGGGCTGCCCACAGCAAGGAATGAGCCCTGCCAGAGAGATGGGCAGGATGCCCCCGGTGGGGAAGAGGATCTTGAGCCCCAGGGGGTCCAGCACTGCCCCATCCAGTCCCCCGTCCCCGTCGAAGTCGCCCACGATGAGGTGGCTTAGGGTAACTGCGTCCAGAGAAGTTAGGCGGATGTCCGCGTCAGTGACACGGAAAGTGGCCCAGGCCGGCGTGTACTGGGTCACCACCACCACGCGCTTCTCGTAAGGGCCCACGCTCTTGCCAAACAGGCCCCACGCCAGGGCCGTCGGAGCATCGGCGAGGGTCCAGGTTTTGGGGCCCGGCCACTTTGTGCACTCCGCCGGGCAAACCGCGGTCCCGGGGTTGGCCCCAAACTGAAGGCCGTTGCAGGAGTGACAGGCCACAAGGATGTCATCCCAGCCATCGCCGTTGAGATCTCCGGCGATAATGTAAACGGGTTTGACACAAGCCCAGTCCAGGTCTTGTACCGTGGGGACCTGGCCCAAAGCCCACATACCGGTTGCAAGTGCTAAAAGTCCTACCCACACGATCCGCTTCATGCCGACCTCCTTCTCCGCGTTGTTGTCCGTTCACCAACGTCTATTCCTGTGCCACCTCCGCTATCACCGCTATTTTCGCAGATCCGCGACCACCCCCATTCTTCATAGTCTTCCGCTAAGCCAGAGCCAGCCGAGCACCGCGCCCAGCCCCACCAGCGCTCCCAATAACAGGTATTCCAGCCACGGACACGACGGGCAGGCTCGAGCGGGGTAGTACACAGCCTTGATGACCAGCTTCTTGACGTAGGGGTTCAGCTCCACCCGCAGGATGCCCCGGCGGGGAAGGTCCGAGAGCTTCACCCACCACGGCCCGGCCTGGGGTACCCGAATTTTCTCGATTTCCACACCGTCCAAGCGCAACACGATTTCCCCCGCAGGGCTGGGGCTTTCAAATAGAAAGAGCAGGGTTGAGGACGAGGCCATCTTGAGGCTGAGCTCAGACGCGCTCCGCGGGGGACGAAGGTCAGCGTTCAATTCCAGTCCAGCTTCTGTGAGTCCCGCCAAACCGCTGGATTCCATCCCATGCCAGGGCAAGGGGGACCACTCCCGGAGATCGGGTGTTCCTGTGCCAACTTGGACTGACACCGCGAGCCCGATAACCCCCCAAAACGCGACTGCAACAAGACCGGCTATGGTTGTGGCCTTCATCCTGCTCCTCCCCTCAATCCCTTGAGGTTCAGGATTCGAATAGTTCCCGTATGATCCAAAGCCACCAGGTCCACAAAACCATCTCCATCCACGTCCCCTGCGGAAAGAGCCACGAGTGAGACACCTGGGGGCACCCTTCCCAAGGCGACAGCCCCAGCGGCTGTGAGTAGGAACAATTCGCCAGGGTTCAAGCTGCAAAACGCGAACTCTGGCACCCCGTCTCCCGTGAAGTCCCCCCACGTCCTAACAGGTGAGGACGGGGGAGAGAAAGCAAGGTATTGGGGCAGACCGGGCCACTCCACAACACCCTTTCCGTCCCCGACAAGGGTCCACACGCGGAGCCCCGAAGGGATGAGCCAAACCAGTTCGAAAGCCGGATGATCGTTGAGCTGCCAAGACCACAGGTCGGTGGCGCCCACGGGGAGCGAGAGCCTGGTCGGTCCGGAAAACTGGAACGGGGAGGTGGACACGAAGAGGGTGGCATTCCGGGTGGTGAAATTGACTGCTAAGACGTCCGCCAACGTTGATCCCGCGTAGTGAGCAACAATGATGCGTTCGGGGGTGAAGCCCACTTCCACTGTTGCTTTGAGATCAAATCGGCCGTTACCCTGGCTGCGGAAGATGGTCAGTGAACGACCACCCTCCGGACAGAGAGCAAGGTCTGCCAGGCCATCGCCGTCTAGGTCTCCTGCGGCCAGCAGCCTGGGGTTGGCGACGCCGCTGGCAAAGGCTGGCATCCACGCTGCGCTTTCCTCACTTCCCCCCGGTCTGGTCTCCGGGACCCTACCCAGGGAGGCTGCTGGCACGCCACCTCCAACTTGAGCTACGGTACCCGCTTCCTTTGCGCCGGGCTGAAGTTCAGGGCCTTGCAGACTCGCGGTTGTTGGGGGTGCTGGACCTGTATCTCCGAACGGGGTCTGGGGAGCCCCAGAGGTGGAGGGTGGTCTCTCTGACGCCCTCGTCGTAAGGGCCAGGTCAGCAGCAACACCTTGCGGGGCGACAACGATGGACCGGTTGGCTAAGACAATTTCCCCCTCGGGCGCCTTCAAGACTGCCGTGATGTGATAGGTTCCGGGGACCCCAAAGTTCACCCCCACACTTTGTCCGGTGAGCTCAAAGTAGGTGGGGCCACTGAACCTCCAAACCACAGTGTGTGCGGTGAGCTCGGTGTCCGACCGCAGCCCAAAACTGGCCTGGACTCCGGCTTTGACTTCGCTGGGGCCGCGGAGTTCCACGGACCCCAGCTCTATCCTTTTTTTGCGTCCGCACCGCCAGGGCCCGGGGGTTGATCACACTGACCCGGCGAACCATCTGGGCAACAAGGGGCTGTCCGCGTTTGGTTGACGTTGCAGTTGAAACAAATGCGGCAGGAACAAGGGTTGTAGATGATTTGGACCGGGTAGATGCCTGAAACTCCCGCGGTGGGGAACCCGTTGTTGGCCACGGCCAGATCAAGGACGCCGTTTTTATCGAAGTCGCCGCTGACAAGGCTCATCGGCCGCGAACCCAAAGGAAGCTGGTGGATCCGGCACAGGGTATAGGCGACGCGCGCCATCCGCTCCACGCAGTGGGGGCAGAGGTCGACCTGGCCCGCTGTGGGGTGTTGTTGAGCTCCCACAAGTTCGGTGAGGGCACCGGTGAAGATAGAGATCCGGTCCAAATCTTTCTGGGCCACGGCGATGTCCGGGACTCCGTCGCGGTTGCAGTCATACACGTGGGCAAAGTATGCCCCTTCGCACTTGAACCGCACCACATTGAACACCCAACAGCCGGCGTTCCACAGGATGTTGAGGGCCCCTAGCGCCGGGTCGGTAGCGACTAAGTCCAGGTCACCGTCCCGATCCAAGTCCCCTGCGGCCAGCGAACTGACCGCCTGTCCCACCACAACCGCCGGTGTCCCCGTGTCGAAAGCTCCGTTGCCCAAGCCACAGAGGAGCTTGACACTGCCCCCGACGGCCACAGCCAAGTCCAGGTTGCCATCGCGGTTGAAATCCCCAGCCACAGCGAAGCGGGCCCCGGGCAGCGGGACAAACGCAGACACTGACACCAACCCTGGAGCTACAAGTCCGTTGGCGTCAAACAGCGGTGGCAACGCCCCTGACGGCGAAAGGTAGACGAAGAGGCCCCCACCAGCTGTGAGGATGTCCACCACAACGATGTCCGGCCGCCCATCTTTGTTGAAATCCCCAACAAGTACTTGCGCGGGGTAGGAGGGAGCTGGAGTCCCCGGAAGGACTGCCAAAGTAGCGGTGCCCTTGGCAATCTCCCAGGAGATCCAGGGACAGCACGGGGGCGTACCCTTCAAGGGTGCAATGCGAACAATCCCGGGAGTGAACTGGGTTACGGCCACGATGTGGGGGAAAATGTCTTGCAAGACCAGAGGGCGGTTGGGAGGAACAGCGTCCAAGAAGTATCCGCTGGCGATGGACAGTGGGGCGTCCGCCTGTCCAGCGAGGGTCAAAAGCCAGGCCTTGCCCGAATCCGAGGCGAACGCCTCGCACTCCTTGCCCTTGGCTCCCAGGTTGGGCACCACGACCACGTTGTTGCAGGAGTGGCAGGCGATGGCCAGGTCCGGCCAGCCATCGCGGTCGAAGTCGTCGGTGATGATCTGCACGGGACGGATACAGCTCAATTGCAGGTTCTGGATCTGTCCCACGGCGGCTCCGCCCAGGAGGCCGACCGAAACAATTACCAACAGCGTACAGAATCTCATCTTGCCCTCCTTATACCTTCATGGATGAAAATAGGTTACTCGAGAAAGGCCGGGTTGTCTGTAGCGAACATAACGTACGGAACGTCATCTGTGTAACATTCGGTGGCCGATGAGCGGAGAATATCTATTTGGAAGAGAAGTCCCGTTGGTTAGGCCGTGAGTCCCCCATGCCGGCACGGAGGACCTGTGGATGAGGGAGAGAGATTCTCAGGTGGTCGCCTCTCGGATATCGCTGGGGGGACACAAGGATCAGGGGGAGGCTGTGGACGTGGGCTTTGAGTTCCCACCGGTCGCCCAGGTACTCCACGTGGCTGACCTCCGCTTCGAACGGACCTGAACCCACTTCCACGTCCTCGGG
>CAKZKH010000068.1 GCA_937122485.1 uncultured bacterium
CTCGGTACTCCAGCTCCGCCGCAACTTTCCAACCCAAGGCCTCCGCCGTCTCTTTCATCTTGGCCGATGCCCGACCGTGCCAACCGAAGGAGCCGATCAGCCCGGCCACCCGTCCCCCCAGCCGCTTGCGCGTCACCACGTGGAGGAGGTGCTCCATGGGGTAGAACAGGCCCCCGTCGTAGGTGGGAGCGACGAGGATGAGGCCGCGGCGCTTCCAAACCTCGGCCAGGGAGAAGCTCACGTGGACGCGGGCCACGTCCACCAGCTTCACGGGGAGCCCGCCTTCGACCACACCCCGGGCGGCGGCATCGGCCATCTGCCGCGTGTGGTCGTACATGGAACCGTAGGCCACGGTCACACCCGTCTCTCCCTCCATCCGGGCCAGCTTCATGTAAAGCTGAACGATGCGCTGGGGATTCTTGCGCCACACCAGGCCGTGGGAAGGGGCAATCACCCGGATGTCGAGCTTTCCCAGTTTGTCCAGCGCCCGCAGGGTAGGCTTGGAATGCATCCCCACGATGTTGACGAAGTACCGGACCGCCTCGTCCTCGTAGAAGTCCAACGGGGCTTCGTCGTCGAAGAGAACGCCGTTCAAGGCCCCGAACCCCCCAAGGGCGTCACAGGAAAACAGGACCTTCTCCGTTTGTTCGTAGGTGGCCATCGTTTCCGGCCAGTGCACGAACGGGACGTGGTGGAAGGACAGGATTTTGCCACCCAAGTCGAGCACCTCGCCATCCGCTACCGGCCGCACCCGCTGTTTGATCCCGTAGAAGCCCTCCAAAAGCGGGAGGGCCGCAGGGGTAGCCAGGACTGTGGCCCGTGGGGCCAAACGGCACACCAGGGGCAAGGCCCCGGAGTGATCGGGCTCCACGTGGTTGACCACGATGTAGCGGACGTTCTCCGGGGGAAGGATAGAGGAGAGGGCCTTAACAAGGTCCTCCCCATAAGCATTCTTGACGGTGTCGATGAGGGCGGGCTCTCGGCCCAGGACGAGGTAGGCGTTGTAGCTCACCCCGTGGGGCAAGGGCCATTGGCCCTCGAAAAGGTCGGTCAGGCGGTCGTTGACCCCAATGCAGTGGATGTCTTGTCCAACAAGCGCGGTTCGCATGGTCACCTCGCTTCAGTCAGGCCGGGGAGTTTATCGAACACCAGCCCGCGTGCCACTGCGCCCGCCTTCCCAACCAAGGTCCTGCCGCCCCGCTGGGCCACCAGGAGCCACAGGGTCAAGCGAGGCACAAAACCAAACACGCTTCCGCCCCCGCCCAATGAAGCCCGGAAGCAGCCCCGCAGGGTCTTTGCCGCTATCTCACCCAGAGGCGCCCCTGTGAACTCGACCCTCTAGCCCGCTGGAATAAGACAGGTCACCCGCACGGGCACCAGGCCGTCGCTTGCCGAAACAAGGTCATCGCTGGTGATGGAAAACGTCAGGATCCGCCAGTCTGGTGCTGCCCAACCATCGGCTGGTTTCTCGTGGAGAATCGCCCGGTAGGTTCCGTCGAGTTGCGCGCGGTACACGCGGACCCGGCTGACCGTGGTCAGGTCACCCCAGGTCTTGAACGACAGGGCCAATTGCACAAGCTGGATGGGCCGGCCCACGAAGATCAGCAAGAGCGGCAGGAAGAACAGGATCTCCTTCCCCCCGTCCTTAGTGGAGTGGAGGGAGACTTCTCCTTGCCCCCAGTGCTTGAGGTAGGCCTCTTGCGTGGTCCCGTGGAGGACACCCAAATTCCCTGGGATGAAGAAGTAGCTGTCCTTCAGGTCTGAAGGGCGCTGGCAACGCTGAGCAGGATTGCCCGATCAGCACCGCAAGCGCGCCAACTATCCCCACGCCCGACATGCCACGACGCTTGCGCACGCTTTCTATCCTGGCTTCCTCAACTCAGCTACCTGGCGATGGCCGTATTTCAGCGTAGGAAGAGGGAACAGTCCTATCAAATGGGGTGAGAGGGCGACCAGTCCAAAGGTTCGTGGCCGACTGCCGTGCACCTGCTACCCCTGGGCGATCAGGCGCTCACCGGTTTCTTCTGGTGGGCAGTGTGGTAGACCG
>CAKZKH010000069.1 GCA_937122485.1 uncultured bacterium
CCGCACCCCCTCGTAGCACTCATCGATCGAGGTGTTGCGGATCTGCACAACCTCGCCCATGGTCACAGCGATGGCCGTGGCTGAACCCCGTATCACCACGTCCTCAATGACCACGTTCTTGGCGTTGACGATCTGGATGGCAGCCAACGTGGCGGATTCGATCTCCAGGTTGCGGAGGACCACGGGACGCCGGGTCCCCTGAATGAGGATCCCGTAGGGCGCTCCCCCCGCGTTGATCCGCCACCCCGAGATCACAAAGGGGTTCCCGAAGATCCCCAGTCCCCCGACCACCCCGTTGTCTTCGGTGAACTCCCCGTCGGAGCGGATGACGATGGGGTCTCGGGTCTGGCTTGCGGCCCCCAGCCCCACAAGGAGGCCCAGTACCCCCAGGACAAGCGATTTGCCCATGCGCGATCACCGACCTCACCCTAGTCCCCGCGGTTTGGTGGGGCCAGGGCCTGTGTCCCTTGCCCAGGTAATGTGGGCTACCTTGGGGTTATACTCCCCCCAAGGTGGTGCGGATGCGCTTGGTTTTCTGTCTCCTTGCGGCCTGGGCGGTTTCGGCCCTGGGGGCTCCGCCTTTGACCCCCATGCCCTGGCGGTACGGGGTGGTGTACTGGGTAGGCGAGGTGCCCCCGTACCCCAGCGCCATGATCAACGTCATCACCCACAAGGTGGAGCGGGCTTTGGGCTGGATGAACCTCGTTCCCTACCCCAAGCCGGACGAGGGCTGGGCAAGACCCTTGGAGATCCACGCCTCCGATCGGGCTGAGGCCAAAGCCCAGCTACCTCCCGACTTCTCCGGTGCCGTAGTTCCCGGGCCTCAACCCGAGACCTTTTGGGCCCTCCACCCCCTTCGCTATCAAGAGCGAGAAATCCCGCCCCTGGTCGTGGCAATCTTTCCCGACGTGGGGTTTCTACAGGACGCCCTAGGCCACTACGGAGCGGTAGGGGTCCTGTCCATCCCCCATCCCGCCAAGCAGCCCTTACTCAGGCTGCTGTGGGAGGAGTGGCTTGATGCCCTTGTGCCCGAAGACGTTCCCCTGCTAGCCCTGCCCCTTCGAAGCGACCCCATACCCTTGCCTATCCACTTCGAAGCCGTGTTGGCCCACGAGGCCGTGCACTGGGCCACCTGGATTTGGTGCTTAGTTCAAGGCCTCAACCTCAAGGACCTTTCTCTGCTTCTTGTGGAGGGCCTGCCGGAGTACGCGGCGTTGGTGTGGAACTTGGGGAGCTTTGGGGAGCGCATGCCCACGGCTCAACTCCACCCGGTGGCCGCTTATTGGGCCCAAAACCAGGGCTTGAAAGACTTCCCTGAGGGCCTGGCGGGTGCCCTTGGTGCCAGCCTCCTCGATTTCTTGGCCCGCAAACACGGCTGGTCCAGACTCCTGGTCCTCCTTCCGGGGTTCATCGCCCGATGG
>CAKZKH010000070.1 GCA_937122485.1 uncultured bacterium
TGGCCACTTGACGGGAACATGGGCAGATAGTTTGTCCTTTCTCCACTCGACCACTGCCAACAAGAGGTCGCGCCAGCTTCGCAGTTCCCGTTCTTGACCGTCGGGAAAAACCAGACGCTTTGGCGGTGGACTCCCGGATGGAATTTCCCCGCGTTTCATCTTTCCTTCTAGGTCAAGTAAGGAAAAACCGATCTGTGGTCGGTTTGAACGCTCAGATGTGACAACCGGATGAGGTGCCATTTCCAGGTTTGGAAGGGCGGGGCGCCAAAGGGCGAGTAAGGCTCGAGCCGCCTCTCCCGCGGAAACCTGATCCAGCTCGACCCGAAAAATCTCTTTGCCCCCCATTTCGCGCAGGTCGTGCAGTTCCCAAGCGTTTCCATCGGTGATAACATAGTAGGGAACTTTGGCTTTCCAACAGTATTGAAAACCCTTTTCCCTTGCAACGCTCAAGCTCTTGCCCAAAGCCTTGGCCTCCACCATGATCCAAGGCTTCCCTTCCCAAAGGAGGGCATAGTCGGGGTTGCCGCTTTCCGTGGGAAACTCGGGCCTAACCTGGCTTGGATCCTCCGTGTCCCAGCCCAAGGCCCTGAGAACGGGGTCTATGAGGACATAGCGGGTAAGAGGTTCGCTCTTCCCCAATTCAGTGAGGAAAGCTTGGGCTCTGGCCTTAACGTTCTCCACCTGCTTCTCGAGAGCCACCCCCAGTTAGCATAGAGCACGGGGCGCGGCAATTGGCCAATTGGGGGAAACATCCTGGGCCCTTCGCCGTAGACGTTTCGGGCCTAACCCGCGTTATAATGGCCTCTTCCCCGGACCAGGTGAGGGAAAGGAGATACCGGTGAAGGGCCTTCGCTGGACATTCCAGTTCGCCAGGCGGTACAAGGTCCCGCTTGTTCTCACCGTGGCCAGCATGCTGGCCCTGGTGGCCATTCAGCTCGTGGCCCCGTGGATCGTGCGGACCATGGTGGCCGCGGTGACGAGCCCCGCGGCCGGCCCGGAGACCCTGGCCTTCGTGGCCCGCCTGGCCCTGTTGGCCCTCGGGGTTTACCTCCTCCGCGCAGCGATGCAGTTCGTGCGCTCCTACGCCGCCCACGTGGCCGGCTGGCACGTGGTCGCCGATGTCCGCCACGAGGTCTACCGCCACATCCAGCGCCTTTCGCTGCGGTTCTACCAGGACAAGCAGGTGGGGCAGCTCATGTCCCGCATCGTCAATGACTCCGATCTCCTCGAGCAGCTCGTGGCTCACGCCATCCCCGACGTGGTGGTCAACGTGCTCATGTTTGTGGGCGTGACCGCCGTGCTCATGAGCATGAGCTGGCAACTGGCCCTTATCTCCATGATCCCCGTTCCCCTCATCGTCCTTTCCCTTCGTGTTTTGGCCAAGTACGTGCGGCCGGCGTTCCGCCAGCGCCAGGCTGAACTGGGCGAGCTCAACGCCGCCTAAAACGAAAACCTGTCGGGCATCCGGGAAATCCAGGCCTTCGTCCGCGAGGATGCCGAGGCCCAGCGCATCTGGACCAGGATCGTCCGCTACCGGGACTCCCTGTTGCGGGCGCTTGAGCTGATGGCGGTGTTTCACCCCGCGGTGGAACTGGCCGCTGCCCTGGGCACGATCTTCCTCATCTACTTCGGCGGCCGGTTGGTGATCCACCGCACGGTCCCCATCGCCGATCTCGTGGCCTACTTCTTCTACCTGGAACTCCTGTACCAGCCTGTTCGGGCCTTGAGCAACGTGTGGGAGAGCATCCAGCAGTCCCTGGCGGGTGCCGAACGGGTACCCGAACTGCTTGGACAGAACCCAGACGTCACGGAGAAGCCCCAGGCCATCGCCCTCCCCGGTCGGGCCAAGGGCGAAATCCGCTTCCATAACGTGAGCTTCTGGTACCGGGAAGGTGAGCCCGTTTTGGAAGACATCAACTTGGAGATCGAGCCAGGAACGGTGGTGGCCCTGGTGGGGCCCTCCGGCGTGGGCAAGACGACCCTGGCCATGCTCATCCCCCGCTTCTACGACCCCTGCCGGGGCCAAATCACCCTCGACGGCTACGACCTTCGCGCCCTCAAGCTCCAAAGCCTGCGCAAGCAGATCAGCATCGTCATGCAGGACGTGTTTTTGTTCCACGGGACGGTGCGGGAAAACCTCTTGTTCGGCTGCCCCGACGCCTCCGAGAAGGAGACGATCCAGGCCGCTCAGGCCGCCGGAGCTCACGGGTTCATCGTCGAGCTTCCCCAGGGCTACGACACGGTGATCGGCGAGCGGGGGTTCAAGCTCTCGGCCGGGCAGCGGGAGAGGCTGGCCATCGCCCGCGCCCTCCTCAAGGACGCGCCCATCCTCATCCTGGACGAAGCCACCTCCGCCCTGGACGTGGAGACCGAGGCCCAAATCCAACAGGCCCTGGAGCGGCTGATGATCGGCCGCACCTCCCTGGTGATCGCTCACCGCCTGTCCACCGTGCGCAAGGCCGACACCATCGTGGTGCTCCAAGAAGGCCGGATCGTGGACAAGGGGTCACACGAGGAACTGATGGCCTGGGACGGCCTGTACCGCCGGCTCCACCTCATCCAGGCGCACGAAGCCACCCCTCAACCCAGCTTGCTGGGGGGAAGCTAGCTCAGCGGTTCGACAACGCCCGTCTGGACGGGACGGCCTAAGGCAGGGCATCCAGGAGGTGACGGTTGCCCACGTGGACACTTGCAAGCCCCGCCTCCCGAGCGGCTTCCACACACAGCTCCATCTGCCGCGAAGATGTGCAGGGGAGATCCGGCATCCGATACTGGGGGTAGAAGGCCAACAGGGTGTAGGGAATGGAGGGGTTGAGCTCGGCGATGAACCGCGCCAGCCCGGCCACCTCCTTTTCGTCCACGTAACCGGGCACCACCAGCGTGCTGGCCAGCAAAAGCGGAACTTCTGGCCGCCTGGGCACCCACTCCGCCACCCAGGCAAAGTTCGCCAGCGTGGGCTTGTTGGAGGCCCCAGTGAGAGCCCGGTGCACGCCCTCACTCCAGGCCTTGAGATCGAACTTGATCAAGCCCCCGGAGACAAGGGCCAGTTCCGCGGCCCTTCGCAGCAACTTAGGCGCCATGTTGCCGTTTGTTTCCCAGCAAATGCGCAAAATGCGGCCTTGAGCCCTTTCCAGGGCCTTCT
>CAKZKH010000071.1 GCA_937122485.1 uncultured bacterium
CAGAGGCGAAGGCGATGCGGTGGGGGGAGATATTCCAGTGCAGGCCGTCCTCGCTCTTTCCCGGATGGAGCTGCATCACCCGTTCGGTGGTGTCCACCCGGAACACCCCGGCGAACCCCGGGCCATGGGCCACCACGGCGCTGTTGAAGATGCTGTTGGCCCGGGGTACGGCTTGCCTGGTGATGATGGGGTTGCGGGAACACCGCCAGACCACGTCCCCCAAGCCCGCGGGCCGCTCTTCCCAAGGGATATGGGGAAGCGAGGGACCTACGAGTTTGACCATGCACCTACCTCCTTACCGAGGCCGCCTGTTGGCAGGCCACGAAGTGTTCGTCCTCCACCTCCACCAGGTGGGGTGCCGCATCCCGACAGGCCTGGTAGGGAAAGGGACAGCGCTCGTAAAAGGCGCATCCTTGGGCATAGGCAGCTTCTTGGCCTTTGAGCCGGAGCTCGCCCTCTTCCCACTTTCGGTCCAGACGGGGGACAGAAGCCATGAGCATCGTGGTGTAGGGGTGGATGGGGTTGTTGAACACCTTGGCCACATCGCCCTGTTCCACCGCGCACCCGCGGTAGAGGATGACCACCTTGCCGCTGATGTAGTACCCGAGGGCCATGTCGTGGGTGATGAACAGAATGGAGAGCCCTTGCTCTTGGGTGAGGTCGGCAAGGAGGTTGAGGACCTCCACCCGGGTGGTGGCATCGAGCATGCTGATGATCTCGTCGGCCACCAGGAACTCCACGTCCAGCAACAGGGCCCGGGCGATCAGGAACCGCTGGAGTTGACCGCCACTGAGTTGGTGGGGGTACTTGCCGAGGACCTCGCGGGGGTCAAGGCCCACACCCCGCAGCGTCTTCTGTACACGGTCGCTCCAGTCCTTCTCGCCCATGCGGGGGAAGAACTGGTGGCGCACAACGGCGAACACCCGATCGGCCTTGAAAATGGGGTTGAAGGAACTGTACGGGTCTTGAAACACGCCTTGGACGCGGCGGTAGTAGTCCCGCAGTTGCTTCCCGGCAAAGGAGGCGATGTCCGCCCCTCGGAACAGCAAGCGTCCGGACGTTACCGGGAGGGTGCGGAGGATGAGGCGGCCGATTGTGGTCTTGCCCGACCCACTTTCCCCAATGAGGGCGAACACTTGGCCTTCTTCCACGGCGAAGCTCACCTCGTGGACCGCGCGGAGCTTCTTGCCCCCGAACACGCCCAGCCGGTACACCTTGGACACCCTGTCCAGTTCAACGAGGGCCATGATCAGCCCTCCAGCACGCCACTTGGTGTCCCTCGGTGATCTCCGTGAACGGGGGATCTTGGGCACAGCGGTCGAAGGCCACGGGGCAGCGCTCCTGAAATCGGCATCCCGGAGGGGGCGTCAGCAGGGGCGGGGGATTGCCGGGAAGGCCCGCCAGGCGGTGAGTTCTGTGCCGGACGCCCACTTCGGGGAGAGAAGAAATGAGCAGTTGGGTGTAGGGATGGACAGGGTGATGGATGAGCTCCTCGGTGGGGGCTTTCTCCACCAGTTTTCCCGCGTACATGACCAGGATTGTGTCGGCCATCTGGTAAAGAACGGAAACATCATGGCTGATGACCATCATTCCCTTCACAAATGCGCGATCGCGGAACTGGACGAGCATCTTGGCCACGGCTTTCTGTGTGGACACATCCAGGGCCGACGTGACCTCATCGGCCAGGAGGAGGGAAGGATTGAGCAACGTAGAGATCACGATAACTGCTCTTTGCTTCATCCCCCCCGAGAGTTCGATGGGGTACATGTCCAGCACTTTGGGGGTGAGTTCGACAAGATCGAGTCGGCGGCGAAGCTCGGGCCACATGTCCCTCGCGCGGACGCCCCGCGAGGC
>CAKZKH010000072.1 GCA_937122485.1 uncultured bacterium
ATGTAGCTGTTGGTGTAGATATCGATCTCTGCGGCGATGCGGAGGGCCTCCTTGGCCACCTCGGGTAGGGCAAGCTGGGTGTGCCGCAGCAGGGCTCGGGCCGCACTCAGGGCGTACCCTCCCCCGGACCCAATGCCCACCAGGCCGTCGTCGGGCTCCACCACGTCCCCTTCTCCAGTGAGGACGAGGAGCGCCTCGGGGGACACAGCCACCACCACGGCCTCCAGCTGGCGCAGGACTCGATCGGTCCTCCACTCTTTGGAGAGCTCAAGGGCCGCTTCCCGCAGGGAGGCGTCGCGGGCCAACTTCTCCTCCAACCGTTCCAGCACAGCCATCCCGTCTCCCGTGGCCCCTGTGAAGCCCGCAAGAACCCTTCCCCCATGAAGTCGGTGGATTTTGCGAGCTCCCGTCTTGACCACGCGGCTCTCCATCGTGGCCTGCCCGTCGCAGGCCATAAGCGCCATACGGGCAGACTCGGACCGGATGCCAAGAATCGTGCTTGCCACCACCATCGGGTCGAGTTTAGCTCGCGTCGCTTGCCCCGTAAAGCATACACACCGGGCAGAACTCCCCCCCGCCCCAGAACGCCGCCCCGCACCTCTTGCACCTGTGACCCCCGTTCCCCAGCACTGCTTCCTCCCAGGCCTCGGCCCACGCCCACAGTTCGGCGAGCCTACCTCGGAGCTTGGGGTCCCGTACGAACGTTAGCCGCCCTAGGGCTCCATCGATCTTCCCTCGGTCGGGCGGCTCGACCGCAACTTCCGGCGGCCCTTGACCTCTAGGCTGGACATGGACTTTCACGTCGGTGATCTCGGTGAGACCAAACTTCTCCCTCACGGTAGATGTAATTTCGTTGCGCAGGAACGACAACTCCGAGGCCAAAGCGTGGTTGGGGGCAGCAAGGTGGAGCACACCCCCCTGGACGTACAGGGGGCGAGCCAGCCGGCGAAGATCGCTTCTCTGCCAACAGACCACGGCGCGCTGGCCCCGCAGGGCGGGGAGGTTCCACTCCTCCGCCAGCTTCTCCAACAGTGAACTTGTCTTCATAACCTACGGTGTTGAGGTGATTGTACAGCCTGTCCCCTGCTGTGGATGAACAAGGGTTTGATGGGACAGAACGGGACGGCCCCCTGGGGAAGAACCTGGGGAAAACTTGGGGAAAGGACACCTGTCCGTGGGAATGCGGTTGGGGAAAGAAGTTTGGCCGCAGAAGACCCATGGGTTTTCCCTGCCGACGGGGAGGTTACCCCCAACTTGTCCGGAGGTTTTCCACAGGGAAATCCCCAGACTAAGGGGACAGTTCAAAGTCCGTACTTGTGTTGGATGGAAGAGCGAAGGGTGTCGATCTCGCCCCGGAGAAGGGGTGCATGGGTCATCAATTCCTGGACCTTGCGGTAGGCGTGCATGATGGTCGTATGGTCCCGGCCCCCAAAGGCGCGCCCCAGAGCAGGGAAAGAGTGTTCGGTAAGTTCGCGGGCCAGGAAGATTGCGACCTGTCGAGGGAACACGATTTCCTTCTTCCGGGAGGGGCCGGCCAGTTCTTGTGCGGAGACCTTGTAGGCTGCGGCCACCTCGTCGATGATGGCCTCCACCGTCAGGCGTGGGGCGTGGTCCTCCTTAGGAAGGATCTCCTCCAATCTCTGGGGCGTGAGGGGCCCCTGGCCCAGCTCCTGGAGGGCCAGGGCCCGGATGAGGGCGCCCTCCAGGTCCCGTACGTTGCTTCTGATACGAGAAGCGATGAGCTCGACCACGGCGTCGGGCACGACCATGTCCCGCCGCTTGGCCTTTTCCCGCAAGATGGCCACGCGGGTTTCGAAGTCCGGGGGCTGAATGTCCGCGACCAGTCCCCAGCGGAACCGACTCACCAGCCGGTCTTGCAGGCCGTGGAGCTCCTCCGGAGGTCGGTCCGAGGAGAGCACGATCTGTCGGCCGTTGCCGTACAGCTCGTTGAAGGTGTGGAAGAGCTCCTCTTGCGTGCCCTCCTTGTTCTTGAGGAAGTGGATGTCGTCGATGAGGAGGACGTCCACGTTGCGGTATTTGGCGCGGAACTGCTCTTGGGTGTTGGAACCGATGGCTTGGATCAGTTCAATGGCGAACCGCTCGGAGGTGGTGTAGACCACGGTGGTGTCCCCAGGCCGGTAAAGGACGCGGGCCCCGATGGCGTGGAGGAGGTGCGTTTTCCCTAAGCCCACCTTGCCGTGGATGAACAGGGGGTTGTACGCCCGGGCTGGGGATTCGGCCACGGCTTGGGCAGCGGCTACAGCGAGCTGGGAGTTCTTGCCCCGCACGAAGGTGTCGAAAGTGTAGTCGGGGTTGAGGGGGAGGGAGCCCAGGTACCGGCGGGCGGCCTGGGGGTCGGAACGAACAGGGGGTTCCGGTTCGACCACCGCCAGGCGCAGTTCCACCGGTCTTTGGAGGACAGCGGCCAAAGCCCGCTCGACGGTGTCCCGGTACCTCCGCTCGATGCTGGTCTTGGCGAAGATGGAGGGGACTTGAAGGACCGCGGTATCATCGTGAACGGCGGCCAAGCGGGCATCGCTGAGCCACGCCGCGAAGTTGGCCGGCGGAATCTCCTTAACGAGAAGGGCTTTGGCCTCCTCCCAGATCTGCTCCCCCGTTTCCCCCATGGCGTTTGTGGTTGGTGCTACTCGGATCGTCTACAAGCGTGGTGGCGAGGCCCAGAGTCGAACTGGGGACACCACGGTTTTCAGCCGTGTGCTCTACCACCTGAGCTACCTCGCCCCAGGGTAAATGCGAGGGCCGCCCTGGGCAGCCCTCGGCACCGCCGTGGTGGCGGGGACGACGGGATTTGAACCCGCGATCTCCGGAGTGACAATCCGGTGTCCTTGTCCGGCCTAGACCACGTCCCCGTTCGCTGTGGGCGAGAGAGGAATCGAACCTCTGGCCTTCCGGATGTAAGCCGGATGCTCTGCCCCTGAGCTACTCGCCCGAAGCTTACCCCAGAGGGGAACTCCGGCAAGTGTCCCCGGGGGGATTCGAACCCCCGTTTCCGGATTGAAAGCCCGGTATCCTAGACCGCTGGACGACGGGGACAACAGCTCTGGGTCGTGCAGGAATCGAACCTGCGACACCCGGCTTAAAAGGCCGGTGCTCTGCCGACTGAGCTAACGACCCGTGGCGGGTGGGTCGTGGAGGACTCGAACCCCCGGCCCGCGGATTAAGAGTCCGCTGCTCTACCGACTGAGCTAACGACCCAGCGCTTGATCTTACGGCCCCCCTCCGCGCTGCGTCAAGAGCTACAATGGGTTTACATGGTTGGACTGTGGCAAGGTAAGGCCCCCCTGCCCGAACGCCTCCGCCCCCGCACCCTGGACGAGGTGGTGGGCCAACGCCACCTCCTGGGGCCCCACGGACCGTTGCGGGCCCTTGTGGACGGGGAGCTCCGCATCTCTCTGCTGTTCTGGGGACCCCCCGGTTCGGGCAAGACCACGGTGGGACGGATCATCGCTGCCCGCTGGGGAGCCCGGTTCATCCAAAAGTCCGCGGCCGTGGCCAGCGTGGGCCAGGTCCGCGGGGTTTTGGAAGCTTCCCGGGAACTATGGGAGCGCACCGGCACGCGGGATCTCCTCTTCTTGGACGAAGTGCACCGCTGGAACCGAGCCCAGCAGGACCTTCTGCTCCCCTTCCTCGAGGAAGGATCGATCCTGTTCATCGGGGCGACCACGGAGAACCCTTCTTTTGCCCTACGCTCGGCGCTCCTTTCCCGAACCCAGCTCTTCGTGTTCGAACCCCTGGACGAGGAGGATCTCCGGGCGCTCCTCCGGCGCGCCCTGGACGACCCTCGGGGCTTTGGGGGACGGGTCAAACTGGCTTCTTGTGCTGAAGACTTCCTCATCCGCTTCGCCGACGGCGACGCCCGACGCCTGCTCAGCGGGCTGGAGACCGCGGTGGAGGTCCGCGGCGAGGGCACCCTCGGGGCCGAAGAAGTGGCCCAGGCTGTGGGGCGCAAGGCCCTCCGCTACGACCGCGCGGGTGAGGAGCACTACAACCTCATTTCTGCTCTACACAAGTCCGTGCGCAACTCCGATGTGGACGCCGCTCTGTACTGGCTGGTGCGGATGTTGGAAAGTGGGGAGGATCCCCGGTACGTGGCCCGGCGGGTGGTGCGGATGGCCAGCGAGGATGTGGGTCTGGCGGACCCCTGGGCCCTTCCCTTGGCCGTGGCTGCAGCCCAAGCCGTGGAGCAGGTGGGCATGCCCGAGTGCGAACTGGCCTTGGCTCAGGCCGTGGTGTACGTCGCCTTGGCCCCCAAATCGAACGCCCTGTACGTGGGCTATGGGGAGGCCAAGCGCGACGTGGCCAACACCATCGATGAGCCTGTGCCCCTGCACCTCCGCAACCCCGTGACCGAGGTGATGAGGGACCTGGGCTACGGCAAGGGCTACATATATGCCCACGAGGTTTCGGACAAAGTGGCCTCCATGCCCGGCCTGCCCGAAGGGCTGCGGGGAAAGGTGTACTTCCATCCTACGGACCAGGGGTGGGAGCAGACCATTGCCGAGCGGCTTGCCCGCATTCGGGCGCGGATCCGTGGGGGATTGCCCCCGGGCTGACCGGCTGTTCTTTGGCGGTAGGGCCTCTTTCTCCAACTGAGCTGCCCGATCTCGGGACCTAGCCTTGGGGTGCCTGGCTATACTGGGGCGCATGGTGACGATTCGGGCAGCCACCACGGGCGATGAGCCTGAGCTGCGCCGGCTGGAGTTGGAAAGCCCCCAAGGACAGCGGACCCGCCTGTTCACCGAACGGTCCGCCTTTTTCTACCGGTCCGGTCTGTTTTCCAAAGCCCAGGTTCTCCTGGCCGTGGAGGGTTCACGGGCCGTGGGGGCGATGGCCTACGCCGTCAAAGAAGTCTTTGTGGAAGGGAAAATCGTTCCTGCCGCCTACGTCTACGACGTGCGCTCGGACCAGGGCTACCGCCGGTCGATGAAGAGAGGACTCTGGCAACTGTGGCAGGCGCTTCACAGCGCAGCCCAGGCTGAGGGAGCGCATTTCATCTATGGGCACGTGAAAGAAGACAACGTGCACGCGCTGCGGGTGTTCACCAAGGGCGGGGCCCAGGAGGTGGGTGGATTTCGGGTCGTCTTGATTCCCACCCGGCCTGGACACACGACCATTTCCCCTGTCGCCGACTGGCGGGGACCGGTGGCCGAGCTGGAGGGGGCCCTCGGCCGGCGGGACCTTCGTCCCCCAAGGCTTGGGGAAATCTACGCCCGCGGGGAGGCCCTGGGACACTTGGGGGGCGTCTATCGGGTGGAGAAAAGGGGAGGCCTTGCGCAGGTGAGTGTGTGGGACGCTTCAAGCGTTCAGCGACACCGCGTGCTGGCCATACCCTTTGTCTACCGCGTTTTGGGCCAAGCGATCAACCCGATGGCGCGCATTCTTCCTCTCCCCCGCGTTCCTCAGCCGGGCCAGGCCGTCCTCCTCTGGCACCTATTTGACGTGATGGCCGTGGGGAGGTCCGGGCCCCGGCTCCTCTCCCAGATCCTTGTTGGCCTCCTTCATCGGGCACGGGCCCATGGTGTGGATCTCGTGGGGCTATTCACGAGCATGGGCGATCCCTTGGCCCGTCTTCCTCCCATCCTGCTCAAGAAGCAGATGGTGTACCGTACGCTGGCCCTGGCCCTCGGGGGCGCGCTCCCCCGCCCCCCCTTGTACCTTGACATTCGTGACCTTTAGGAGGGGCTCCTGCCGGGCATTCGGGGGTTGCCAGGCCACGGTGGCACTGGTGCAGCGGAAAGGGCGAGGAGCAGCTGTCAAGTTGGGAAGGGGGGACTTTGCTCTGGGAGGAGGGAGAACATGACGGGAGACTGCAAAAGTGTGTATCCGCGGTCGGTTCAGCGGTTGGGGCAGACCACGGTGGCGATGGTGCGCACGCCGCAAGGGAAGAAATTGTTTCTTTCCTCGCCCCTGGAGGGTTTTGACGGGGAGCGTGGAGGGTCGGGGGGCATGTGGGCTCCGTTGACACCGCAGAACGCTCGAGCCCTTGCCCGCTGGTTCCCGTGGCTGGTTCCCAACCGTCAGCCCAGCGGTGTGGCCGGGTTTGGGTTTGGCGACCGCCTGGGGTTGGCCACCCCAGGACATGTGGCCGCGTTGGAAGAGGCCCGCTTGTTTCCGGTACTGGCTCAACAGTCCGAGCGGGAAAACACGCGGACGGGGAGGGGCTTCGCCCAGGTCTTGGCGGACGCCATCTTCGGGGCCTTTCAGGAGGGATACCGAGCGGGATTTGGGGCCGACGCCGACCATCTCAAAACCTTGGAGGCTGCGGGCGAAGCGGCTCTCTGCGGGTTCCGCATGTTCACGTGCGATCCCTCCGAGCACATTGTTCCCGTGGAGGACATGGCTCCGGGGGAAGTCGCGGAACGGTACAAGGCCCTGTCCAAGCCCCCCCGTTGGGAGAAGGATTATCTGAACAGGGACTTCTCCATCGAGGGCCTCGGGGTCATGAGATTCACGGAGGAACAACTTGTCTTGGCTTGCGTGAAGTACGCAGGGGCCCTGTCCTTTGCGGCCCACATGTTTGGCCGATTGCGGGAGCAGGTGCCTGGGGGATTCGACTTTGAACTGTCTGTGGATGAGAGTGCGTGGCCCACAACACCTCATGAACACCTGTTTCTGGCCCTGGAGTGGAGACGGTTGGAGGTAGGGATCACTTCCTTTGCCCCGAGGTTTCCGGGGGTGATGGAGAAGGGACTGGACTGGCAAGGGGACCTGGCCGCCTTCCGAAGTCACCTCCGAGCCCACTGTGCGATCGCCACAGCGTTCGGGCCTTATCGGATTAGCCTTCACTCCGGATCCGACAAGTTCTCCCTTTATCCGTTGTTTGCCGAGCTTGATCCAGGTTTGTGGCACGTGAAGACGGCTGGAGTTAGCTACTTGACGGGGTTAGGGGTGCTGGCGCGGAGGGAGCCCGAGTTCTTTCGGGAAATCCTGGGGCTGGCGGCTGAGCGGTTTTATGAAGACCGCCAGGCCTACCAGATATCCTCGGAGCTCCCCCAGGTCGAGGAACTGAAGGCCCTGTCCTCGAACCTGGAAGGGGTGTTATTCCATCCCAGTTGGAGACAAGCTCTGCACGTGACCTACGGTTCGGTGCTTCAAAGCCCGCTGGGGGCCGATCTGCGCCGGCTGCTGGGTTGCCACGAGGAGGAGTACCGCCAGGCCCTGCAGAGTGAACTGGGGAGACATCTGCAGGCGTTGGGGCTTAGGGTCTGAGCGGCGGGAGGGCTGGTGGAAGGGGAGGTGGGAGGAAGCAACGGGGTCTGGGGAGGAGGGGAGTCTCTTCTTATACTTGGGGCCGTGCGGGCGAGGGATAGCAGCTCGTTGGGTAAGGAAGTGGTGGAGCACTTCGTTCCCCGGCACGGGTTCCTTGTCTGCGTGGACTCCGATGGGTGTGTGTTCGACACGATGGGGATCAAGCAGCGCGAGTGCTTCATTCCGTGGACGATTGCTCACTTTGGGCTTCAGCCCGTGGCCCAGGCAGCTCGCGAGTGCAAGGAGTTTGCCGACCTCTTCTCCAACACGCGAGGGGCCAACCGCCACGTCACACTCAAGCGAGTTCTTGCCGAACTGCTGCCGACGCACCCCAGTGTGAAATCTCGCGCCTTTCAAGTTCCCCAACTTCGGTACTACTTCGCCTGGGTGGAGGCCTCCGTCGGGGACCTTTCCCACGAGGGTTTGAAGAAGGCCATTGCCCAGGCGCCCAACGAACAGGCCCGAAGGGAGTTCGAGCAGGTTCTGGCCTGGAGCGAGCGGGTGAATTGGGCTGTGAGGGAGATTGTGAAGGGAGTGCCTCCTTTTCCTTATGCCCGTCACAGCCTAGAAAGGCTTGCCGGGGTGGCCGACGTGGTGGTGGTCTCTCAAACCCCAATGGAGGCGTTGCAGCGGGAGTGGGACGAGCAGGGGATTCGAACGTACGCAGCCTTGATCTGCGGTCAGGAAATGGGTACCAAGTCCCAGGTCGTGGCCCTCACCGCCCGCCACTACTCCCCCGAGCGGGTGCTGGTGATTGGGGATGCGTGGGGTGACCTGGAAGCCGCAAAGGAAAACCATGTCCTGTTCTATCCTATCGTTCCAGGGAGAGAGGAACAGTCGTGGAAGGAGTTGTACGAACAGGGACTGAGTCGGTTTCTTTCCGGCACCTATGCCGGCGCCTACGAAGCCGAGCAGATTGCCCTTCTCCAACGGGCACTCCCGGACCGCCCCCCCTGGGAGGCGCGATGATCAAAGCGAAGCTGGGGATTGTTGGGCTGGCCACGATGGGGCAGAACCTGGCCCTGAACGTGGCCCGCCATGGGATCCCTGTAGCTGTGTACAACCGCACGGCGGATCGCACGGCGGCCCTCATGGCTCGGGTCCAAGGCGAACCCGTATTCCCCGCATCAACGCTCCGTGACCTTGTGGAGGCGACGGAGCCGCCCAGGGCCATCCTTCTCATGGTCCAAGCGGGGAAACCTGTGGATGAAGTGTTAGAGGAGCTGTTTGCCCTCCTCCGTCCCGGCGATCTCGTCGCTGACGGAGGGAACTCCCACGTGGAGGACACCGAACGGAGGGCCAAGGTAGCCGAGGCCCGAGGTCTTCTGTACCTGGGCGTGGGCATCTCCGGGGGGGAAGCCGGTGCTCTTCATGGCCCGTCGATCATGGTGGGGGGTCACGAACAGGGGTACAGGCGGGTGGAGGCCGTGTTCAAGGCCATCGCCGCCCAAGGGCCGGAGGGTCCCTGTTGCGGGTACTTCGGGCCGGGCTCGGCGGGCCATTACGTGAAAATGGTCCACAACGGCGTGGAGTACGCCATCATGCAGGCCATCGCCGAAAGCTACGACCTGTTGAAACGCGGGCTGGGCAGGGGACCCGATCACATCAGCTCCATCTTTGCCCAATGGAACAAGAAGTTGGGCTCGTACCTCCTGGAGATCAGCGTGGACATCCTCCGCTTCCGGGACGG
>CAKZKH010000073.1 GCA_937122485.1 uncultured bacterium
GGTAAGCGTTCAGGTGGCCTCACTCCCGGCCCCCATAGGCGTTACCTTAAGGCAGTTTCACTTTGAAAATGTCGGTATGGGAGGGGAAAGGCGTTTGGACCACGAAGGCGCGAAAGCTCCCCAAGGCGCGGAGCACGAAAGGGGCGAAGACGAGAGGACACCTCCAGACCTCAGCCCGGGGGCAAAAGTTGCCGGGAGTTTCTTGCGGTTGGGGGAATTTTCCTCGCCCGCGGAGGCGCGGAGAACGCAGAAAACGCCGCTAGACGCACAGAACGCGGACCCGGAACAAGAAGGGAGGGGTGCATCATCCTTCGCCCCTCCGTCTGCGCAGACCCGCCTGAAGGGAAATCCCCAATCCTAAATGCGGGCCGTATAACTGTTGACCTCTTTGCCTGTCAAGGGGAACCGCAGGGGCCCAGAGTCCGCCGCGGGGAGCTACCTTCTCCGATCTCTGCGTCCTCTGCGTCTCCGCGTGAGACCAGGTGAATATTCACCTGAGGTATTTGATCTCGGCATCCTCTGCGTCTCCGCGTGAGACAAGGTGAATACTCCCTTGTTCCCGGGTTGATTCTCTCCATTCCCTTCGCGGCTTCGCGCTCTTTCGCGGCTTCGTGGTCCCAACGTTTCCCTGCCCCACCGGGCCGATGTGGGCTGGGTGAAATGGCCTTAAGGTAACACCTATGAGGAGGGAGGGTGAGGAGGTGATAATCGGCCCTGCGGCCGGGAGCGACCAGCCGACCTCTGGAACAAGGCAACGGCATAACTGAAAAAAAGCCCCCAGACACTCTCTAGCCCAGGACGCCTTCAGAACCTTATATCATAATTCCAAGCTAATGAAAAATATACTTGACGAAGTATAAATTTTGTGGTATACTAAGAACGACCTCGGGACAGGCTCCTTTTGTTGTCGGGGGAATCGAGGAAAGGGAGGAAGTCCCATGATACCATGTTGCTTCTCCGAGGAGAGGCGGGATGTGGCCTGCCTGCCTGCCTCTATTATGTCTCCGCTCTGAGCCTCACCGTCACGGCCTTTTTCCCAGGGGCCGTGCTCTGGGCCCAAACTAGTCAGCACACTCATAACTGGGTGGTCAACGGGTTTCCGCAGCCGTCCGTTCAAACAGGAACGCAGTTCTTGCGGTGTGGGATGTACACGACCATCGGGATCGAGATTAGAATGGACTCCGACGTGTGTACCGTTGCCCAACCTCCTTGCTCTTTCCCCAACAACCAGGCGTTCAATCAAATTCGGGTTACGGCCTGGGACGACG
>CAKZKH010000074.1 GCA_937122485.1 uncultured bacterium
CTTGGCCCTCGGCTTGGTTCGGGAAATTCAGCCCCGCGGCATTCTGGCCATCGCCTGCACAAAAGAGCTTCTCGAGGGCCGCCAGGCCGTGGCCGAGCTTGGCGAAAACCCTCCGGTTGTGGTCGCCCTGGCCCTGAGCCGCGACGGCTGCGTGGATACCGAAGTCGACTTGGAGCCGGCCCGCAAGCTTCTGCGGCTGGGACTGGAGACCTGCACCCGGCACCTCAAAGCCCAGGAGCCCGCGCAAGTGGAAACCTAGGGCGTGTCTGCAAACCACTGCTTCGGACCGTGGGGCCGATGGACCTTCGCCTTGCCGCACCAAACTCTCAGCGAATCCTCGCCCAGGGCTTCTTTGCCTTTGAAACCCTCTCCAATCGGGTCGAGGGTCACAAGCTCACCGGCGCCTTTCAAGATAGCCCCTCCACCATCACCTGAAGGACGTTCCCGTGGAATGGTCCTATCGCTTGCCGAACCCAAACTGGCCCGAGCCCAAGGTGGCTCTGGGGCTGCGGGCCGTGGTTCTTTCCGGCCTCTAAGCGAGTTCCAAGCAGGCGAGTCTTTCAGGGGTGGGAACGCCGTTTTCATCCCAACCGCGCAATCGGTAGTACTCCAAAAGCCACTTTCGAAACTCCTCCTCCGTCATCTTTCTGCCCCGAAATAGTCCGGCTACGTGTTCTTCGGCAAGGAACCGGCGAGGAAGCTCATCCTTCTTGCGGCCGCAGGCGAGGTTGAAAAGGCGGTGAAGGTTTTCGATCCTCTCTCCGCTGGTCATCAGATCCGAGGAGCTTAGATCCATCCCAGTTATCGCGTTCAAGATCGGGGCCAAACGATCGAAGCCGAAGGGAAGAAAATCGCAGACGCTGAGGGAATTTCTTGCTGCGACCTCGTCTTGTCCTTCCTTCACAAAGGCGGGCACGGATTCCATGGAGAGGGCTTCTTGCATCTCCGCGGTGGCCGACCAAAACCGCGTGTGGGAGGCAAAATCCGCGGTGGCCAAGGAAAGGGACATCGAAGCGCATCCCAAGGGGTTCACCCCGGATAGCTCCATCCCTCCGATTTGGATGGCCAAGGCCGCGGCCTCCTCGCCCAACCTTTCGGCGGCGATCCGCGTTCCCTCCGCAAGAAGGTCGCCAATTCCCTCCCGGTAGGAAATCTTTCTGATCAGCTCCAGGACCTTTTCCGGGTTGGCAAAACCTCCGTCTAAGGAAAGAATCCCCTTCTCCGCGGCCGCAAAGGCAAAGCCCAGAACCACCCCCGTGGAGATCGTGTCCAATCCGAGGTCATCGCAAAGCAAGTTGGCCTGCGCCACCGCCCGGGCATCTCCGATCTCCAAATTAGCTCCGAGAAACGCGGCGGTCTCGTACTCCGGCCCTTCGAGCTCGACCCCGTTCCAGCGGGCAAGCTTGGCGCAGCGAATCGAACAGTTGTAGCACCCAGAGGGCTTCCAGGCGAGCTCCCTCTTCATGGCCTCGGCGGTGATTCCCTCAAACCCGGAAAACCGACCGAACCGGAAATTTCGGGTGGGAAGGAACCCTGCCTCCTGGGCCATGCGGACCCACATGGTCGTTCCAAGCTCTTCCCGTTTCTTGCGCATTGGGTGATCTCGAAGGACCTGAGCGAGTTCGCGGTTCAGGCGCCTGAACTCCGCTTCCCTGGCTAGAGGCGGTCTGGCTGAGCCTTCGACCACCAAGGCCTTGAGGTTTTTTGCTCCCAGCACTGCCCCAGCTCCGCCTCGGCCGAGCTGGCGGAAGCGGCGATGGCCCACACACGCGTAGCGCACGAGGTTTTCCCCAGCTGGGCCAATCGCAGCGATCTCGGCCTTTGGAAATCGTTCCTTGAGGATCGCCTCTGTGCCCAGGATTCCCTTTCCCCAGAGGTCTTTGGCTTCATAGAACTCAACGCCGGCAGCGCTGGCGTGCAAAAAGACCGGGTCTTTGGCCTTCCCTTGGATTGCGATTCCGTCAAAACCCGCGCCCTTTATGGCCGGCCCGAAGAACCCCCCCAAGTGGGAATCCACCGCGGAAAGGGTGAGGGGCGACTTGAAAACCGCGCAGGAACGGCCGGAGGTAGGCACTGGGGTCGCCGTCACCGGGCCGGTCATGAACAAAACGAGGTTTTCCGGGGAAAGTGGGTCAGCACGAAGGGCCCGGTCGTACAGGATCCTGAGCCCAACCCCCTTCCCGCCCAGGAACTTCGTAAGAAGGCTTTGCGGAGGTTCCCAGACCCAAGATCTTTCCTCGCTCAGATCGACAAAGAGGAGCCGCCCCCAGTACCCGCCGAACATGGTCTCAGCTCCGCTGAATGAGAAGGAGATCGGAGAGAACGGCGTGCCCGGTGACCTTTCCTCCCGCTCCCGGCCCGATCATCGTGATCGCTCCCAAGGGTTCAAGCTCCAAGGTTATGGCGTTGAGAACGCCTCTTACCTGGCTTAGGGGATCGGAGAGAGGGACCCTCTCAGGCGCCACCCTCGCCCAAACCTTCCCATCCTCCCCGCGCTCGGCCGTCACGACGAGCTTCCAGCGGAACCCTTCCTTGGGAGCCTTTCGAACCTCTTCCGGCGCGAGGTGAGTTATTCCCTCTCTGGGCACATCTCCTGGCCCAAGCTCGCCGTCCAAGACCACATTGGCCAAAATGAGAATCTTTGCCAGGGCATCGTAGCCCTCGACATCGGCAGTGGGATCGGACTCGGCGTAGCCAAACCTTTGCGCTTCCTTCAGGGCTTCCTCGTAGCTTTTTCCCTCTTCCATTTGGGTAAGGATGAAATTGGTGGTGCCGTTGACGATTCCGCGGATGCGACGGACCTGGCCAGCCAACCCGAATTCGACAAGGGAAAAGAGCGGCGTCCCGGCCATGACGGTGCCTTCAAACCTGAATTGCATTCCGTTTTCTTGGGCAATCCTTCGCAACTCCCGGTAGAACAAGGCCACCGGGCCCTTGTTTGTGGTGACCACGTGCTTTTGGGCCCTGAGGGCCGTGCGGATGTGACTGGCTGCGGGTTCTCCAGTCTTGAGGTCGGTGGGAGTGAGCTCCAAGATCACGTCGGCCCGGGATTCGTTGATGACGGAATCCACATTCCAAGCGTCTTTTTTCTCGGCGCTTAGGACGTCAAGCTTTTTTCTGCGAGCGAGGGTCTCGAGGACCCTTTTGGGCTCGAGGCCATCGTGGTTTACGGCTGTACCCCAAGAGAGGTCGTGGACGGCCACGATCTTCGGGCTGAAGGAAAAGCGGCTCTTGAGCCAGGTTTCGTTTCCCATAAGCACTTCAAGGAAGCCCCGCCCCACAACTCCGCACCCAATCAAACAGAGCTTTTCTGCTTTCAGCCTACCATGGTGATCATAAGCTCTCCAGGGGATCAAAGGCAATGGGCACAGTCATTTCGCAGTAGTTTATTCCCGGGCATCCGCACCAAGCTGGACCCATTGCCGTTCAAGAAGGCTAGAGCAGGAATTCGGCGAAGTCAGAGGTGATTGGCCTGGCGGAAGGGAAACTAGCCGGTTTTGGTGGCGATGACGTGATCAGGGACCTCGATTCTCTGGATCTTCCCGGCCTCGACCGGGTAGTATCCTGCCAAATTGTGTCCGCAAGGTAGCACGGTAGCCTTCCCCGAAAACAACCGAAGAAAGGAGGAAGGCCACCACGCAACAAGAAAACCGCGAGGAGATCGTGGAGAAAGCGGGAAAAGAGATCAGGGCCATGATCAAGGGGCTTTTGGAGAAACTGGCGGTTGGCGGCAAGGAGATTTCTGGGAAATGCAGAAGTTG
>CAKZKH010000075.1 GCA_937122485.1 uncultured bacterium
GTGAATTACCACGGCCAGTACAACGATCCCCAGGAATTCAGCCGGGTTTTGGTGGACGTTTTCGCGGCCGCTCGCCCTCACCTGACGGTGATGGACGCGGTGGAGGCGATGGAGGGGGCCGGGCCGGCGGACGGCACGGTGCGGCCCGTGGGGCTGGTGCTGGCCAGCACCGACGCGGTGGCCGTGGACGCCGTGGCCAGCCGCATCGTGGGCTTGGATCCGCTCCGGTTGAGCACCACCCACCAGGCCCACCAGAGGGGCCTCGGGGTGGGTGACCCAGCAGGGGTGGAGATAGTTGGAGAGCCGCTGGAATCCGTCCTGGTGCGGGACTTCCGTCTGCCGCCCCTTCCAGCGGGCGAGATCGTGGGGCATTTGCCCCGTTTCCTCACCCACTTTGTGACCCGCCAGCTTGTGGTTCAGCCCAAGGTCCTGCGCAAGAAGTGCGTGGCCTGTGGGGCGTGCGTGGAGATGTGCCCTACAGGGGCGGCCCACATGTACGAGGGAAAAGCCCAGATTAACCGGGCCACCTGTGTGCGGTGCATGTGCTGCCATGAAGCCTGCCGGTTCGGGGCTGTGGTCCTGAACTACCCCGGCCTGGGGCGGGTCCTCCACCCGGTCGTGCGCCTGGCCCGCCGCCGGCGGCGCTAGGGAGGCGGGGATGCCCCAAGAGCTGCGCAGCCTGTTCCTGCTGCGGCCGGAGGTGGCCTTTCTCAACCACGGCTCGTTCGGGGCCTGCCCCCGGCCCGTGTTGGAGGCGTACCAGGCCTGGCAGCGGGAACTGGAGGCCGAGCCCGTGGAGTTTTTGGGGCGGAGATTTGAAGCCCTCATGGCCCAGGCCCGCACCGACTTGGCCCACTTCCTCGGCGCCGACCCTGCCCACCTTGTTCTCGTGCCCAACGCCACCACGGCCCTGAACACGGTGGCCAAGTCCCTGGACTTGGAGCCAGGAGACGAAGTTCTGGCCAGCGACCACGAGTACGGGGCTGTGGACCGGATGTGGAAGCACATCTGCAGCGAAAAAGGTGCCCGGTACGTTCAGGCCGAAATCCCCGTCCCTGTCCGCTCCAAGGAGGCGATCGTCGAGGCCCTCAAGGCCCAAGCCAGTGCCCGCACGCGCGTTTTGTGCTTCAGCCACATCACCTCCCCCACGGCCTTGCGCTTTCCCGTGGAGGAACTGGTGACGTGGGCCAAGGGAAAGGACCTCGTTGTGGTCATTGACGGGGCCCACGCTCCCGGCCAAATCCCCCTGCACGTGGAAGCTCTGGGTACGGACTTTTACGCGGGAAACTGCCACAAGTGGCTCATGGCCCCCAAAGGGGTCGGGTTCCTCTACGCCCGCCCCCAAGCGCAACCCTTACTCAAGCCCCTGGTGATTTCCTGGGGGCCAGAGATCCGGGAAACCTCGGGCGCGGCCCCTCTGGTGGAGGAGCACGAGTGGCAGGGGACGCGGGACATCGCCGCCTACCTCGCCGTGAGCGAGGCCATTCGCTTCTGGACCGAACATGGCTGGCCGGATGTGATTGCCCGCTGCCACGCCCTGCTCTGGGAAGCCTGCCAAGGGCTAGCGAACCAGGGCTTGCAGCCCATAGCCGCCGACCCCGCGGTCTCTGCGCCTCAGATGGCCTCGTTTATGTTTCCCCCTTGCCAGCCCAAGGATGTCCAGCGCCGGATCTTCGCCCGCTACGGCGTGGAAGTCCCGCTGATGCCCTGGAACGGCCGGGTCCTCTTGCGCGTCTCCATCCAGGGGTACAACACCTGGGACGATGTGGAACGCCTACGCCAGGCCTTGGCCGAGGTTCTGCCGCAACTTGGGAGCTGATGGTGGTGGAGGAGGAGCTTCTGCGACTTGTCCGCTGGCACGGGGCGCGCTACCCGCACATGGGGCCGGAGGACTGGGCCAAGCTTCTCTACCAAGGGGTCATGGGCATGGACCACCTGTTGGCCGACCGCCCACGGTTCCTCGAGGCCTTCTTTCAGGAGTGGGACAAGCTCGGGGACCCCTTGGCGGGTGAACCTCTGTTTGACCCCGTGAGCCTGGACTGGCGCACGGTGCGGCTTCACCTGCGGGGGGCCAAGGCCCGAGGTTGGGATGCCCAGACACTTGGGGAAAAACTGGCCGCTCAACCCCTCAAGCAGGGGCAGCTTCCGGAACTTTTGGGCCTGTGGGACGAGGTGTTGGCCCTGGCCCGCGCGGGGCGCCTGCCGTTCCCTGAGCAAAGCCTGGCAACCTTGGGAACGCGAATCCAACAGGGGCATGTCCCCAGGCACT
>CAKZKH010000076.1 GCA_937122485.1 uncultured bacterium
GGGTCCATGCGGGACCTGTCCCAGATGGGAAGACGCTGGCCATCGAGGGTGACCTCTCCTTCCACGTACCTCATCGGCGGCTTGAGCAGCACCAAGCTTCGGGCTAGGGTGGACTTGCCGCACCCGGACTCTCCGGCTACCCCCATGATCTCCCCGTCCGCCAGGGTGAGCGAGGCGCCATCCAGCGCCCGCACCTCCCCCCGCAGGGTTTGGTAATACACGCGCAGGTTTCGCAGCTCCAGGGCCATCTACTTCTCCCGGAGTTTGGGGTTGAACACTTCGTCCAGTCCCACGTTGGTGATGTACAGGGCTCCCACGATGAGGGCCAAGGCCAGGCCGGGGGGGACAAACCACCACCACATTCCCAGGGGCAACGCCCCCCAGGAAAGGGCCAGGTTCATCATCATCCCCAAGGAGATCCCCGTAACCGGGCCCAGCCCGAAGAAGTCCAGGGAGGTGCCGGTGAGGATGGCCCCCCCGAACTGAAGAATGAGGACCATCACCAGGTACGACATCATGTTGGGGGCAATTTCCGTGGCGATGATGCGTAAGGGGCTCATCCCGCTGATCCTGGCCAGATCCACAAACTCTCGGCTCCGAAGGGACATCGTCTGGGCCCGGACCGCTCGTGCCGTCCAGGGCCAGGCGGTAAGCCCAATGAACACCGCTTGAATGAAATAGCTGCGGAGTTTCACGTAGGCCACGATGATGAGGAGGATGGCCACCGTAGGAATGACCAACACGATGTTGGTGAGGGTGTTGAGGGTTTCGTCGGTGGCTCCCCCGCGGTAGCCCGCCACAAACCCGATCAACGTGCCGAGGAAGGTGGCCAACCCTCCCCCCAGGACGCCCACCAGGAACACCGGGTACAACCCGTGCACGAACTGACTGAAGATGTCTTGGCCAAAGATCGTCGTCCCCATCCAATGTTGAGCGGAAGGGGGTTGGCGTGGGCGCCCTATGTACGCCCACGGCTCGTATCGGGTAATGCGCGGACCCACCACGGCCAGGACCACAAAGAACAGGACCACCGACAGCCCCAGGCGAAGCTTCCAGTTTCTCCACGCAAAGTACAGTACGTCCGACCGCGGTTTCTTCTCTTTTTTGCTCATCACTCGCTCACCGTCCCCCGTCGAATGCGAGGATCGACCACCAGACAAATGATGTCCACGAGCAAGTTCCCCAACAGAACGCCAAAGATGATGAACAGGAAGCACCCTTGGACCAGAAAATAGTCTTGGTTTTGAATGGCCTGGAACAGAAGCAGGCCGATCCCCGGGTAAGAGAAGGCCACCTCGGTGGCAATGGCCCCGGCGGCGATCACACCCAGCTGCAGGGCCAGACCGGTGATCTGGGGAAGCATGGCGTTGCGGAAAGCGTACTTGCGGATGAGCTTTCGCGGCACACCGAGGGACTCCAGGTACTGGGAGTAATCCGCTTCCAGCTCGTAGATGATCATGTTGCGCATGCCAATGGCCCAACCACCGAACATGACCAAAAACAAGGAAAGGAAAGGCAGGAACCAGTGGCGAACCAGACTGAGGGCGAAGCGGAGGGAAGCCTCGGGCATGATCCCAAAGCCGTAAGCCCCTCCGCTGGGAAACCACCGCAGGGCAATCCCCAACCCCCAGGCCATGAGGAGCCCCAACCACATGTAGGGGGTGGCGGTGAGGAAGTACCCGACAGGAAGGAGGGTGCTGTCCAAGATCTTCCTCCGGGCAGCAAAGGCCCCGAATTTGTTGCCCACCAACCAGCTGAGCAAAATGGCGGGGACCAACAGGGCCACGGTGTAAGGCACCGCCTCCAACAGAACCTGGCTGACCGGCTTAGGGAACAGGTACACGCTCACGCCAAAGTCTCCCTTGAACAGGGCCCGCCAGAAATTCACGTACTGTTGCCACAAGGGGAGATCCAGGCCAAAGGCGCGAATGAAGTACCCCCGGAGGGCTTCCATGGCCTGAGCCGCGATCACCCCGGCCCGGGAGAGCATCGCTTGCACCGGGTCCCCGGGCATGAACCTGAGGATGGCCCAATCCAAGGTCACGGCAAAGAAGAAGGTCAGAATGTAGATGAGCAGCCTCTTCCTGATGTAGCGCATAAGATCAGGAAGGGCCGCCCCTCCGGGGAGGGGCGGCCCGACTTCCTCTACGGAGCAGGCTTGAGCTCACACAGCATGTGCAGCCCGCCCATCTGCCAGTACCCAGCCCAGGTGGACGGCAGCCACTTTGGCCGGCCGGCCTCGGCCCCAGGGAAGTTCGTCCACACCGTTTCCTGGTACTGAGCCCACAGCCCGTTGTACCACAGGGGAATCATCGGGAGGTCCTGAAGCATGATCCGCTGGATCTGGGAGCACACGGCCTTCATCCCGGCCGTGTCCCAAGCTGGCGTCCTGGCCAGGTCCCCCACGAGCTGGAAGATCGCAGGGTTGTCGTACCGCCCGAAGTTTCCCCCGCCCATGATCTCCCGGATGGGGTGGTTGAACAGGAGGTTGTACAAGGTCCAGGGGGTGTTGCTCAGCCCGGCCCAGTTGTTGAGGGTCATGTCGAATGTGCCGCTCACCAGGGCCGTGGACCAGGCCCCGTAGTCCGGCGTGCGGTGCTCCAGGTTGATCCCCACGGCTCGGGCGCTCTCGGCGATGATGCGGATGGCCTCCATCCAGTCGGTCCAACCGAACGGGCAGGTGATCTCCAGCTTGATCTTGGACCCGTCCGGGGCTTCCACGAACTTGTCCCCGTCGCGGTCCCGGTACCCAGCAGCGGCCAGGATCCTCCGGGCCTCGGCGGGGTTGTAGGTGAACCCCAACTCCTTGACCACCTGCTCATCCACGTACTTCCACAGGTGGGGGAGGAGACCCGTGGGGTTGGCCTTTTCCACCAGTCCGCCGAAGGCCACCTTCACGATCGCGTCCACGTTGATGGAGAAGGCCAGGGCCCGGCGGAAGGCCGGGTCGTCCATGGGCTTCTTGGTCGTATTGAGGAACAGCACTGCAGTGTTGGCCGCCAACATGTACGGGGGGTTCGGCAGGTACGTCCGGAGGTACCCCCAGGGCACCAGCTCAGCCATTCCCGGGAGGAAGTTGTTGCTCAGGTCGATCTCCCCCTTGAGCAGCGACCCAAGGGCGAGGGGGTTCGTGGTGAACCGGATCTCGATGATGTACTTGGGCGCTGGCTTGAGCCCAAGGACCTTGGTCCCCCACCAATCGTCGTTGCGGATGTACACATTCCGGTCTGGACCGTGGGAGAAGTACCGGTAAGCCCCAGACCCGATCGGGTTAGGGTTCATCCCCGATGTGATCTCGTCCGCACTCCTGGTGGCCCAGATCTTCTTGGGGACGATGTACAGGTTGAACAGGTTGTTGTCGAAGGCTTGGTAATGGGGGGTGGCCTTGAACCGGAACTCCACCGTGTGAGTATCCACGGCTACTGCCGCCCCCAGGTAGGCGTCCCACATGTAACTGAACCACAGGGCAGGGATCTTCTGCCCGAGCTCAAAGGTGAACACCACGTCCTCGGCGGTGAGGGGGGTCCCGTCCTGCCAAGTGAGCCCCTTGCGGAGTTTGACCACATAGAGCTCTGCGCTCTTCCACTCCGCACTCTCGGCCAACCAAGGTATGAGCTTGTCCTCCACTGGGTCGTAGAAGAACAGGGGTTCGTAGATGAGACCCGCTGTCCCTGACGTATTGGCTTTGCTCCAGGTGATGAAGGGGTTCCAGTCAATGGGCGGACCCCAGGCCGCTCCGCTAATGTACAGGGTTTCGTTCCTGGGGAACACTTGACCGAAGGCCAAGGCCCCCACCACAAGCAATGTCGCTACACTCACCATCCGCTTCCACATAAACTACACCTCCCTGTGTTCTACTGTCCTTCTCCTGCTGCCCGACGACCGTCCGTTTTCCCCTGCTTCTGTCTTCTCTCACCTCCTTTCGGGGGGAATGCACAAGGGGAACCGACCCCCAGGGTTGGCCTCAGTACACCTCCAGTTCCCAGATGGAGTACCCGTAAGGCGTGGCGCGGCGCAGACCTTGGATGCGTACGTACCTTGCGGGGGTCCGGGGCAGGGCCACGATGTCTACCTCGCCGTCCCCGCTGGTGGTGGCAAACACCGTCTCCCACAGGTCTCCCTCCAGTGAAATCCTCACCTCATACGCTCGGGCGAACGCGGCCTCCCAGAAAATGACCACAGTTTCAACTTCCCGCGCGGATCCCAAGTCGATCTGAATCCACTCCCCGTCGGTGTAGGCGCTGGACCAGCGGGTCCCCAAGTCCCCGTCGCAGACGTGATGGGGTTCTCCCCTGTACCACTGGGAAAAGGCTTCATTGCTCGAGGCGACCACCGTCTTGCCCAGAGCCTTGTTCTCTCGGGGGGCGAAGAAGGCTAGATAAGGGCCGCTCAGGGAAGACTCGTTTCCCGCAAGGTCCACGCTGCGCAGGTTGTAGTAGCAGGACGCGCCCGGACTGAGGTTCAGATCGAGCACGAAGTTGGTCAAGACTCTGTCGAACACCATTTCTCCGTCCAGGCAGTGACGGGACACCCGGACGTGGCTGAAGTCGGGATCGGTGGGGCTGGCCCAGGTGAGGAGGATCCCCCGTTGGAGTGAGGTGACGCTGACTTTGGTGGGGGGGCCTGGGGGTATCGTATCCCTCACCGTTGGCATCTTTTGGGCGAGTTCCAGGCAATCCACGAACACCGTGATCGAGCCAAAACCCGTGCCCTCCAGGACGAATCCCACCTCTGTTACGAAGTCCAGGGGGCCGACCTCGTGTAATGAGAGAGCAAGGCTTTGCCAAACTCCTGGCCTAAGGTCCACCCAGGGGCCTGCGACCGCTGTTCCTTGGGGTCCGTACTTGACTACCAAGGCCCCACGCACGGCACCGGAACTGGCCCCGTCAGAAACCTGGACGAACAGGCGCAGTTCCCCAAAATGCTGGAAGTTGAGGTTTCGGGCGAGGGCTCCTCCCCCGTTGATCGTTGCTCCCCCGGAGATGGTGAACGCCAAGCAATGGTTTCCCTGGTAGGGTTGAGCTTGGGTCACGTAGGGGACCCCCACCGCTCCGGCCTTTCCTCGGGTGGGGAGCCATCCCTGGGTTGTCCCGTCCTCAAAATCGCTCACGACCAGAGTTCTTGCGGTGAACGCTTTGGTCAACACTTGCTGGGCGGGCTTTCCTTGGGGGGTGTAGTCCGTGTTCCCTGTCCCTCCGGCCCTGGGGTTGGGGAGCCAGTTCCACCAGAAAACGCCCAGGAGCCAGGGGCGGTTGCCCAGGGCTCGGAGGGTGGCCTGGTAAGCGTAGGCCTGGACGTGAGGGTCGTAGGCTCCCCCTTTGCTCCAATCCCAGGGCTCCCGGGGGGCGTACTCCACGCTCCGGTAACCAATCTCCGTGAACAGGACGGGCTTTCCAACCTCTCCTTGCCACGCCTCCACCCTGTTCAGCCACGGCCTCCAGGCTTGCACCAGTTCGTCCTCCGTGGGGCTGGCCTTGGCGGTGAGAGGGAAATAGGCATCAATCCCGGCGTAGTCCACCAGGTCCCAGAACGTCACCTGAGGGTATTCGTCCCAGTTGGCGGCGTAGGTGATGGGCCCCCGGTACACCTCGCGCACGGCGCGGATGACCTCTTCCCATTGGGGGCGGTAGCGGGAGCTCAAGCTGCGGAACTCCGTGCCAACGGCGAACATCTCCACCCCGTGGGCCTGGGCCAGGCGGGCGTAGTGGAGGACGAATTCCTTGTAGGTTGCGAACCACCGCGCGGGGTCTTGCGGGGCGAGAAGGCCGCGCCATGTCCCGTCTTTGCAGTCCACATGGGGTTTGAGCAACACCCCGAGGCCCAGGCGATGGGCTGTGGTGATGGCCTGGATCAAGGAGGAATCCGTGGGTGTTCGGGCGGGGTCGATGCTGACCGAGTTGGACGTTGGCCGGTCCATGTACCCTGTGACGAGGAGAGCGATGAAGTTGGCCCCGGTGGAGAGCAGTTGGTGAAGGGACGCTTCGGAGGCCGGGGTTTGGTAATCCCCCGGGGACCAGGCCGTGTAGCTGATGCCCCGGAAAGGCCAGGAGAGCAGCGCCCAGGTGAACGCGTCGATCCAGATGGGACCCGAGTACCCTCGGGCTCTGGCCCCCTGCCCCGCCCCCAGTCTCAGCCCGAGGGCAACCACGCGAGCGAGGTCGGCGCCTTCATCGGTCTCCCAGGGTTCCCTGGCCAGGTCGAAGGCCACTTGGTACCACGCTCGTTTGGGAAAGTTGGCCAGGCTGAGGGGGCGGCTGCACTTGGTCCTTCCTTCCAGGTCCGTGACCAAGAGTTGAAGGGTGTGGGGTGCGGTCGGGTCGCCTCCCGCTTCCTCTGGAACCCAGATGGCGAAGGTCACGAACGCTTCGCAGAGGTTGTGGAAGTCCGCCCTCGAGAAACCCTTGGGCGGGTGGTCCCTCAAGTTCAGTTCCATTTCGCCGTAGGCGTAGATGGAATGGCCGGGAACGAGCTCGAGCTCCACGCGCAGGCACCCTTGGCCCAGATAAGCCCGGCTTGCCTCCCGGTGAAGGG
>CAKZKH010000077.1 GCA_937122485.1 uncultured bacterium
AGGAGGAGACCGAAGAACTGGTCCGAGAACAATTTGGGGATGACCTCGGGGATGACCATGGCGATGACCCGGGTCCTTCGGGTGACCAAGCTCCGGGCCACCGAGTCCGGTCGGTACCCCACGTCGCGGACCACTTGCCACACCCGTGCACGGGTCTGGGGGTCCACGTGGGGGTGGCCATTGACCACCCGGGAGACCGTAGACCTGGAGACGCCGGCCCTGTGGGCGATCTCCTCGAGTGTAGGCATTTGGGAACGCTCCCAGGACGCATCGTAGCCAACCCTGGGCGGTCTGTCAAGTCCAGGGCCTGTGGTCAAAAGAAGAGATTTGGACAGGGTTCAGTGTCGCCCAGGGTGACCCAACGCTCAACGGACAAGGGTTGGCCCACCCCCTTTGGCGGGCCGCGCCTTTGGAAACGCTCTCAGAAGCCCCTTCGGGCTCGATCCTTCCTCACCACCGGTGGTGAACGTCGGGGCGGATCCTGCGGTTGTAGATGGCCTTCACCGCCTTCATGGTGGCAGGACCCAACGGGGGTAAGTCCGCGGCTTGGGCGTTCTCTTCCACTTGAGCCGGCCGTTTCGCGCCAGGGATGGTGCAACTCACCTCCGGGAACATGAGGATCCACCGCAGGGCGAACTGGGCCATGGTCATCCCTGGAGGGCACACTTCTTTCAGCTCTTCCACCGCCTGAAGCCCTGCGTCCCAACCCACCCCGGCCAACGTCTCGCCCCGGTCCCACGCCGCACCGCCCCGGTTGAACGAACGATGGTCGCTCGGGGGGAACACGGTGTGAGGGGAGAACTTCCCAGCAAGGAGGCCTGAGGCCAGGGGCAACCGAGCGATGATGCCCACGCCTTTCCTCTTGGCCAACTTGAACATGAGCTCGGCGGGCCGCTGGCGAAACATGTTGAACACGATTTGGATGGTCGCCACCCCGGGGTACTCCATGGCTTTGATCGCCTCTTCCACCTTCTCCACGCTCACCCCGTAGTGACGGACCTTTCCTTGGTGGACCAGATGATCCATGGCCTCGAAGACCTCGGGCATGTAGTACACCTCGAACGGGGGGCAATGGAGCTGCACCAGGTCCAGTGCTTCCATATCGAGTTTCCGCAAGCTGTCCTCAACGAACCGCGTGAGGTTCGCTCGGGAGTACCCGGAGGCCGTGTGGGGATCGAGGCGCCGGCCGACCTTGGTGGCGATGAAGATGGGGGCCTTGGTCCGTTGGCGGAACTTGCCCACCAGCTGCTCGCTTTTTCCGTACACGTCGGCTGTGTCGAAGAAGTTGACCCCCAGTTCCACCGCCCGGTGAAGGGCTGCCAGGAACTCGCGCTCGGTCACCCGCCCCCACACGCCGCT
>CAKZKH010000078.1 GCA_937122485.1 uncultured bacterium
ATGCGGCCCCCCTGGGTCTCCACACTCACCACCCGCTCCCCAAACCGGAACTCTGCCCCGTGCCGCTTCGCCTCCCTGTAAAACCCCTCCACAGCCAAGAGGGGCGAGCAGTGCCCGTCCGCGGGCGAGTACGTCCCCCCGATGAGGCCTTCGGGGTTCAAGGCGGGCACCACGCGGAGCAGCTCCGGGGCGTCGTACCAGGCGATGTCCAGGCCGTAGTCCTTCTGCACGGCCAAAAGGTCCTTGAGGATCTTCTCCTCACGGGGGGTGTAGGCCACGAACACGTAACCCCCGCTTTTCCACTCGATGTTGTGGCCGTAGGTTTCCCTGAAGCTGGACAGAATCTCAATGGAGCGGAGGCCCAGGCGGATCTTGGCCGGGTCGGAGTGGGTGGCCCGCACACCGCCGATGGCGGCCTTGTTGGATCCCTGTCCCACGCTGGGAAACTGATCCAAAACGAGAACGCGGAGACCAGCGCGGGCCATGGCCCAGGCCGCCGGGGTCCCCACGCTCCCCGCCCCCACCACGATCACGTCGTAGGCCTTACTCATCGCCGAGCTCCACGCCGGCAAACACGCCCAACTCGACCTCGGTGAACAGCGGCCGCTCGGTGAAGTCCGTGACGTCCTCCAAGGGCACCCCCTCCTCCCCAAGCAGCCGTTTGATCAAGTTCCGGCATGTTTTCCCGCCGCAGGACCCCATCCCCGCGCGCGTCACGGCCTTGATCTCGTTCATGTCCCGCACCCCTTGGCGGATGAGGGCCCGAATCTCCTCCTCGGTCACCCGCTCGCACCGGCAGATGATCTTGGGCGCGGTGGCCTCAAGCCGGGGACGGTCCAGGGGCCGGCTGACTTGGGGGTCTTGCACCCGTACGCCCGCCACCTTCTCTGCCCACTCCCCAGGGACCCGCAGCCTCAAAAGCCGCGTGCGGTCGTTCCGCCCAACCTCCGAAACCTCGAGGACCTCGACCAGGCCCAGTTCCTGCCCCTCGGCGTCCAGGGCCATGACCCGATCCCCGCGCCGGAAGACGTCCGCGGTGAACTCCAGGGGCACGGTGACAACCGGCCAGTGAGGGTCCTTGCGCTTGTCCACCAGGGTGATCGCCAAGCCTGGGCAGAGGACCACGCACCGCTCGCAGCCCAGGCAAGGCTTGTCCGGGCACACCTGCGGCGTGCGGCGGATGTCGCCTTCAATGGCGATGAGGCCCTGGGGGCAGACCGTGGCGCAGGGGTTGCAAGGGATCTCTTCGCGGCAGTGCAACACGGGAAAAACGGTTCCGGGCGGAGGCGGAGGGGGAGGGAGGCGCCGGCCCGGCTTGGACTTGAGCACGGCCTCGAGATCTTCCCACGCCTTGGGCACCTCGGCCTTTTCGGCGCCCAAAGCCCGGGCGGCTTGGAAGCCGGCGATGCGGCCGGAAAAGATCGCGGCCGAGGCCTCGGCGATCTCCCTGGCGTCCCCAGCCACGAACGCCTTCATCCCAAACTCCACGGCCTTGCGGTAGAAGATCTCCACGGGGTCCAGGCCCACGGCCACAAGGATCGTGTCGCACTCCAAGGTCTTCTCCGTGCGGGGAATGGGCCGGAACTGGGCGTCCACCTGGGCGATGGTGACGGACTGCACCTGGTCTTGGCCGTGGGCGGCGAGGACGGTGTGGGAGGTGTAAATGAAGACACCCAGGCGGACGAGCTTGTCCTTGTGGACCTTGTAGCCCGTGCACTCGGGGAGGGCCTCGCACAGGCCCACGACCTGGATGCCGGCCTGGAGGGCGTGGTAGCCGGCGATGAGGCCCACGTTGCCCCCGCCCACGATAAACAGCTTTTCCGCTGGCCGCACAAGGTCCCGGTTAACCAAGGTCTGGAACGCCCCGGCCCCGTACACCCCGGGCAAGGTGTTGCCGGGAAAGGCCAGCGAGCGCTCCCGGGCCCCGGTGGCCACCACCAGGACCTCCGGCACAACCAGCACGTACGTTTCCCCGTCCTTCAGCACCCCCACCTGGCGATCGCTGAACACCCCCAGGGCCGTGGAGTTGAGCCAGACCTCCACGTGGGGGTACGCGCGCAGTTGGGCCTCCAGCTTGGTGGCGATGTCGATGCCTCGCGTGCCGGCGTACACGGCCTCCACCGACCCAAAGAACCGGTGCGTCTGCAGCACGAGTTTCCCGCCCAGGCGGTGCTTATCGTCCACAAGGAGGGTGCGGACACCGCGTTGGCCCAGTTCAATGGCCGCGGAAAGGCCGGCCGGACCCCCACCGATGATCAGCACGGGCATCGCCACGGTCTCCACCGGCTTCATCCGCGGCACGGCCGAAAGCTCGGGAAGCTCGGGCAGCCCCTTCAAGGGCTCGACCCTCATCCCCGGCCGGACCAGGGTCATGCAGGCCTTGACCGTGCGGCCATCGGCCACCACCAGGCACTGGGCGCACTGGCCGTTGGCGCAGAAGATCCCCTGGGGAGCCCCGTCCTTGGGGTGTTGCCCGAACACCCGGATCCCCTGGGCAAACAGCGCGGCAGCGATGGTTTCTCCTGGGTAGGCAGTGAGCACGCGTCCGTGGAAGGTGAACATGAAGGGGTTGCCGCGGGCCACGTTCAAAATGGGGTGCCGTTCAATGCGCAT
>CAKZKH010000079.1 GCA_937122485.1 uncultured bacterium
TTGGAAGTTGAGACGGAAAGCTACCGCATTGCCGCGGTACACCAAACAAGACACCGTGGCTGAGGAGGAGAGCAATTCGCTCCACAGCCGACAATCACTCCGGCCTTTCTTCCCCTTCAACCGCCTGACAAACAGGAACCTGCACCACGGGAATGCCCGCCACCCGAGCCAAGATTCGGAGGAAAAGGGTGGCGTAACTTCCAGGTTCCAAGGTGAGCGCCAAGGCCACCTTGCGTTGGCCCGGGAAAAACTCGTCCGACCTCTCCCCAGGCCACTGGGCCACCTGGGCCCGAACCCACAGACGCCGTCCTCCCCGGGAAAGAAACGCCCTCTTGAGCACCCGCGCCTTGAGGTCCTGGAGCTCAAAACCCTCCTGCCCGAGTACCTCCTCCACCAAGCGGCGCACCCCAGGATCGGCAATTTTGACCCGATGCCAAAGAAGGGGAATTTCCACGTTCTCCACCTTGACCAGAAGATCGGGGGGCAAAACACCTTGGGGAACGAACACATCCCCCCAGGGCATGGGAAGCGCCGCAAGGTCTTGGCCCTCAAGGACCTCCTGGAGGTACTCCGAGGTCACGCGGTTCCACAGAAAACTTTGGTAGGCAGAGAGCCACAGGGAAAGGACCCGCGGGGTCACCAGGTTGAGGGCTCGGCGGAAGTCCTGGGGGTGGTCCACCAGAAAGGCCAGCACGCTGCGCAGGTTCGAGCGGGGGGCCACGGACTTGAGGGCTCCCCAGTCCCCCCACCGCTCCCGGGCCATCGCCTTCAGCCGCAGCACCTCAGGGGGATCGCCCACCAAGGGCTCGGCCAAGTAAGCCCGCAGGGCCCCTGCACAGTCGCCCTGCAAAACGAGCTTTCCGGGAAACCCCAGCCGGGGGCTCCATGACCCAAACCGCTGGAGGTCAAAGTAGTTGGGCCAGCCCTGAGCAGCGAGGAGGTCAAAGGCTTGGCGCAGGGCGGGCACTTCCTCGGCGCTGAGGTCGCGGAGGACCAGCCGGAATTGATTGCCCTGCAGATCCCGGGGAGCAAGCGGCCGGCCCAAGAAACCCGCAAGCTCGGCGGTAAAGCCCGGACCCTCCAGGTGCCGCGGGCAGTTCCCTCCCACCTGGACGGAAGCCCACTGGGTGGCCACAGCGCTCTTGTCCTTGAGGGCGGGGAAGTGCACCCGCGACCGGGGCAGGCCCAGCTGCCCGCTCATCTGTTCCTGAACAACCAACGTCGGCACGTCCCTCTTTTGCACCCGGTACAGGGCAAACGGGCCGCGGGGCTGCGGGCCCAGGCGGAGGAGCTCTTCGACCACAAAATCCTCGGGCACGTGCTTGAAGCGCATGGTCAAAGACGGGGCGCCCCCTCCACCACAGCCGCCTCGGCCAACACCAGAATTTTTCTGTCCAAGCGCGAAAGGGGGCGGACGCGGGGGTCGTCCCCCTGCAAGGGGGAAAAGCCCAAGTACACCTCGACCGTGACGGCGCGGTGAGTAAAGGAGTGCCGCACGGTTCCAATGGGCCAGGCGCGGTCCACCCCGTACCTCTCCAAAAGCTTCCCCACCCCCTGGGCCTCATGGACCAGGGGGAAGCCCCACAGCCCTCCAAGGAGTGGACCTTCGCGCTTTTCAAAGATGAACCCTTGCCGGCCCCGGGCCGCCAAGGCCCACACCCGCAGAACCTTGACCCGGCGAGGCCGCGGTTGGGGAAAGCGGTGGGGATCGGATTTCCCTGCGCAAAACGCCGCCCAGGGGCAGGCCGAGCACCGGGGCTGCTTGGGCACGCACACCAAGGCCCCCAACTCCATCAGGGCCTGGTTCCAGGTCCCCGGGTCCTGGGGATCGAGGAGGCTTTGGGCTCTTTCCCGTAGCCAGGCCGGAGTGGGGTTCTCTTGGGCCCACAGGCGGGCCAGCACCCGCCGCACGTTGCCGTCCACCACGGCCACCGGCTCGCCAAAGGCGATCGAGGCCACCGCGGCCGCCGTGTAGGGGCCAATCCCGGGAAGCTCGAGAAGTCCGGCAAACGTCCGGGGCAGCTCCCTTCCGCCGAGCTCCTTGGCCAAGCGGACGAGCTGCCGCGCCCGCCGGTAATAACCCGCCCCCTCCCAAACCTTGAGCACCTCCTCCTCCCCAGCGCAAGCAAGTTCCCTCAGGCTTGGGAATTTCTCCAAGAAGCGGTGGTAGTAGTTGAGGGCCTGGTCCACCCGCGTCTGCTGAAGCAGGACCTCAGCAACCAAGATGGCGTAGGGGTCGCGGGTTTGCCGCCACGGCAAGGGGCGCTTGTTCTTGGCGTACCAAGCCAAAAGCTCTTTCTGAAAAGCACAGGTCCTTCCGGGCACGGCCCAAGGATAACCCCTAGGGTTGGTGGGCCGAGTCCGGCCCGCTACCATGGGGCCAAGGAGGGGTTATGGAAGAGCGCAAGAAACTCACAATCCCGGATCTGCAGGCCATGGTGGAGCGGAAAGAGAAAATCACGTTTCTTACGGCCTACGACTATCCCACGGCGTTGCTCGAGGACCGGGCAGGGATGGACATGATCTTGGTGGGGGACTCGGGAGCGATGTGCCTTTTGGGGCACAAGTCGACCTTGCCGGCCACGATGGATTTCATGGTCACCATCACCGCGGCGGTTTGCCGGGCTGCAACCCGGGCGTTTGTGGTGGGGGACATGCCGTACATGTCCTATCAGCCCTCGGACGAGGTGGCCATCCGCAACGCGGGGCGGTTCATCGCCGAAGGCGGGGCGGACGCCGTCAAACTGGAGGGCGGAGCGCGCATGGCCGACCGGATCCGGGCCATCGTCAAGGCCGGAATTCCTGTGATGGGGCACATTGGGCTCACGCCCCAGGCGGCGAGCATGATCGGGGGGCTCAAGGCCCAAGGCCGCTCGGCCCGGGCCGCCCAAGCCCTCCTCGACGACGCCCAGGCCTTGGAAGAGGCCGGGGTGTTCGCCATCCTCCTTGAGGCCATTCCTGCCAAGGTGGCCGAACTCATCGTGGAGCGGTCCAAAGTGATCGTGCTCTCCATCGGCTCCGGTCCGGCCTGCCATGGCCAGCTCCTCATCGTCCACGACATTTTGAGCCTCTTTGAGGCCTTCACCCCCAAGTTCGTGAAGAAGTACGCCGACGTGGCCTCGGTGATGCTCCAAGCTTTCCAGAACTACATCAAGGACGTCAAAGCCGGGAAGTTCCCTGCACCCGAGCACACCTACGCGATCCCCAAGGAAGAGTGGGAGGCCTTGGCCGAGATGGCGAGACGGTCGACCAAGGGCTCGTAGACCGAAAGAGTCCACCCTTGGGCTGCAGGGCTGAGGAGGTGAACCGTGATCCTGGCCAGTGAGCTGCGGGTAGGGATGACCCTTTCCCTTCAGGGACAGCTGTTTCGGGTGGTGGAGGCCGTGCGGCACGCAGGTACCGCCCAGCAGAAGGGATTTGTGTCGGCCAAACTGCGCAATTTGCGGACAGGGACCCTCACCGAACAGCGCTTCCGCCCCGACGACCCTCTCCCCGAGGTGGACCTCGACAAGCGCCCCATGGAGTACCTGTACTCCGACGGCGAGGCCTTCTACTTCATGGACCCCACGACCTTCGACCAAGTCGCGGTCCCAAGCGTCCTGATCGGAGAGAACGCCGCATTCCTCCGAGCCAACGAGCGGATCCTTCTCGAGCTGTACCAAGGTGAGCCCGTGGCCGTGGTCTTCCCCGACACCGTGGACCTCCGCGTAACTCGCACAGCCCCACCCCTCCGCGACAAGGAAAGCCACGTGCACAAGCCCGCCGTCCTGGAGAACGGCCTACAGGTCTTGGTACCCCAGTTCGTGATGGAAGGTGACGTGGTGCGGATCAACGTGCACACCCGAACCTACGTGGACCGGGTGGCCAAAGGAACCTGAGGGAGAAAGCCCCCTGAGAGGTGAGGAACCCGATGGCCCCAAACACTGCGATCTTCTACTTCAGCGGGACCGGGAACTCCCTGGTCTGCGCCCAAGCGCTGGCCCAGGGCTTGGGGAACGCCAAAGTGCTCCCTCTGGCAGCTTTCCGGGAACAGGCCAGAATCCCAGTGGAGGCTGACCGGGTGGGGATCGTGTGCCCGGTGTACTTCTACACCCTCCCCCTCATCGTACGGGAGTTCCTGCCCAAGCTGGATCTGTCCCGAGCCCGGTACGTGTTCCTCGCGGTCACGATGGGCGGGTTCCCTGGGCTGGCCCTCGTGCACGGGCAAGAAATCCTGGCCAGGTCCGGTGCCAACCTTCACGCCGGCTTCGCCGTGCGGATGTACCCCAACTACATTGCGGCCTACGACCCCCGCAAGCTTGGGTCCCGGGTGAGGATGGAGCGCAACCTGGCCAAGGCGGTTCCCAAGATCGTCGCAGCCGTCCGGGCCGAACAACGGGTGCCCGTGCGGTCCTCCCTGACCGGAAGGGTGTTTTTCGCGGCCTTGGGCCGAAATTTCCTGGCCACATGCCGCACGCGCGACCGCTCGTTTTACGCCGATAGCCGTTGCAACGGATGTGGAACGTGTGTCCAGGTGTGTCCCGTGGGGAACGTGGAATTAAACCAAGGGTACCCCCGGTGGCTCGGCCACTGCGAACAGTGCCTGGCCTGCCTCCACTTCTGCCCCACAGAGGCAATCCAGATTCGGGGAAGGCCTACCCAGCGGCGTGGGCGGTACCACCACCCCCAGGTGACGGCCGCGGAAATCGCCACCCAACGCCTGCTCCCACCTTCCCTTTGACCCTCTCTTCGGTGGCCTTCGCTCCCCCTCCACAGCCTCTCCACAACTGTTCCATCGCCGCGCGCTAGCTTTGGTTCCCAACCCTAACTTCAGGAGGCGACATGAGAGCAACCCGGAAAAGAGTCTGGATCGTGTTGACGTTGGGGACCCTCCTCGCCGGAGGTCTGTTTGGGGTGGCTACTTCGCAGAGCCGGACGTCTTTGCTGGCTGAGCTTTACGCTGCGGAGGTGCCCGCCGAAGGCACAGAAACGTTCTACGGCCTTCCCTTGAATTGGGAAAACGCTCAGCAGTTCGCCACCTGGTACGACGAAATCGAGCTGACCTCCAAAGAGGCGAAGGTCTTGGACCAAGCGCTTTCCCCCCTTCAGGCGCCGTGCTGCGACGACAACCCCTTGGCCAAATGCTGCTGCGAGGTCGGGGGACTTATTTGCAACATCGTGCGCACGGCCCGTGGGCTGGGGAAGTACTTGGTGCGCTCTGGATATGCGGCCGAGCAGGTTACCCAGGCGATGGACCAGTGGTTGCGGTTCATCCACGGGGACTACTACGTGGCCAAAGCCCTGGTGGCCCGGAAGGAGAACCCCTTGAGGTATGGGTTGTTCAAACCGGAGAACGGGGCCTGCTACCGGGGTTTGTGCAACGTGGCCTTGAAAGCCGGCGGGTGCGGAGGGATGGGTAAGGAAGTGTTGGTGGAGCCCCAGAAGGGCTGAACAAGGGGTCAAGAAAGGGATTGGGGGCCCAGGCCCCCTTTCTCTTGGGGGTAGACAGGCGGGTTTCGGCGCGTAACATCTATGTGCGTTATGCATATAGAGGAGAAAAGCCACTGCCCTCGCCCTCATCCCTGCTGCCCCTCTGGGGCCGCCCGAGTCCGGGGGTTGGCCCAGGCCTGGGCTCTGTTGCAGCTCGCCCGCTGCCCGGCTTACGGCTACGAGCTGTTGGAGCGGATGGCCGACGAACCCGGGGCTCCGGGCACCGACCCTGGCTTCCTTTACCGCACGCTCCGGGCCCTGGAGGAAGACGGTCTTGTCCGCTCGTCCTGGGACACAGGCGGATCAGGCCCTGCCCGGCGAATGTATGCCATCACTGACCTGGGTCAGGAAGCCCTCGACGCTTGGGCTGCCCACTTCCGCCGAACCCAGCACCAACTCGCTCGGTTTCTTGAGGACTACACGACTTTAAGGTCAAA
>CAKZKH010000080.1 GCA_937122485.1 uncultured bacterium
CCCGCAGGCAGCGCAGGACCAGAGGAAGATCCGTGTGCTTGCGCACCTCCTCCACCAGGGCCTTGAACCCTGGGGCGTCCAGGCCGTCAGCTTCCACCGTCACCAGGTCCACCCCCAACTCCTGGCCCACCCGCACGAACCGGAGCTTGGGGATCTGGGCCAGGCGCTGGGGCAGAGAACCCGCGCAGACCTTGATGGCCAGGCCTGGGGGATGGTGAAACTTGTCTTCATGACGGAACAGCACGGTCTCTCCACCCAGCACCACTTCCTTCTTGCCTGTTCCAATGCGCACGGTGCGCATGGGGGGAGCCTGCGCCTCGCCCAACGCGGCCTTGGCCTCATCCGAAACGTGGGGGCACTGTTCCAGAGCCACCTTCTTGGCCGCCACTTGCATCGCAAACGCCATACAGGTGGGGAATTTGCAGTCTCCGCAGTTCGTGCGGGGAAGCAACTTGTACACGTCGATCCCTGTGAGTTTCTTCGTCATCCCCACCCCCTACACAAGGGCTTCCATGGCCAAGGCCGGATGCCCTACCCGAGCCAAGAACTCCACCAGCTGCTCCGAAGTTGTGGCGTCCTCCTCTGTGGCGATCTTGTCGATGAGATCTTCCTCGCCGATCTGACGCAGCCGTGCAGTCAACCGCTCCCGGATCTCCTCGAGGAGCATCTTGGGCATCCACACCACCCGGCGGATGCCGCCCTCCGCGGAAATGAACTTCTCGCTGGTGATGTACAGCTTCCCGATCCCCAGGAACCCGGGCATCTGGTTTCCGCCCCCGATCTCCCCGGCCAGGTTGGAGAACGTCAAACCCAACGGGGTGGGACCGAGGTACTCCCGGTTGACGAGAATCACTCCGTTGGCTTCCGGCACCACGGCCACGATCACCTCGAAGCAACCGCAGGACGTTTGGGGATCGCTCATGATGGAGTACATGCTGACCTGGCTGAGGTTGCCCCGGGATGCCCGGGTCACGTACTCGTTGACCCCTCCGAAAATGCCGTTCACTTCATCGAGGGTCTCCCCCTTGGTCACCGGTTGGTTGGGGCCGTGGGCGTCCATCTCGAAACTCGCCGCGCAGTCCAGCCAGGTGTAGGCCCCGCACAAGCCCAACCGCTGAGGGGTGACGATGCACACGTGGTTGGGAGCATAGGACTGGCACAGCACACAGGAGTAGAAGCGGTCCACATCCTCGTCGCGAAGGCCCATGATCCGCTCGTCCCTCTTGCGGTACACCTCCTTGGCCTCGCGGAGGAGGTCGTTCACCTGGGCTTGGTCGGTGAAGATCTTGACCTGGACCTTATCCACGATGGCGGAGAACTCGTCGTGGAACTTGGCCACGAGGACCTCGCCGTAGTGCTTGAGGCGGAACCCCTTGCGGAACGTGTCCTTGCTGATGCGGATCCAGGGGATGTCCCGCTGGCCCATGTGCATGACCCCACTGATGCAGCTGATGAAGTGGTGGATTCGACGCTCCAGGACGGGTTCGAAGTCCTCCTTGAGGTTGCGCCCAGCCACTTCCACGACCACCCCCAGGGGCATGGCCCCACCCTCCTGGACCTGATCGATGTCCGGGCCAATGACCTCGATTTTTCCGTCCTCCACTGCGTCCATCGGCCGGGCCCGCAGGAGCTCAAACGAGGTGGAGTACTTGCCCCCGAACTCCACGTGGAGGTTCTCCTTGCGCACCCGCTCCCCTTCAAACCCCGCCCCGTAGGGGACAGGGATGGGGATCTTGGCCACCTTGATCTTGAGGCCGCGCACCTCCACAGCCTTGTGGACGATCTTGTCCCGGGGGACTCCCGAGACCACATGCTCGTAGGTGCAGATCCCCCGAGGGAGGATTTGGGGAATGGGCACGTCGGCCACCACGGGGAACCCGAAGTTGATCGCCCCTGCGGCGGTGGCGTATTTCTCGTCGGTGAGGAGCTGTTGGCCATTCTGGCCGGGGTCGAAGTCGGCGCCCAGGGCCAGCACGAACGCGAACACCCGCTCCTTGTTGTACAGAAGGATCTTGCGCGCGGCGTCCGGTGTTCCCGGCTTGATGCCCCCGAAGGTCATGGCCGCCCGGGCCGCGAAGTTGAGGGCGTACACCGCAGCGGAAGTCTCCTTCCCGTAGGGCACGAGGAAGACGTCCCAGCCCATCTCCACCCCGCCTTCGGCCAGCTGCTCGGCCATGCTCCGTCCCCGGGTGTGGGAGGCCATGAACACGAGGATGCTGCGCTCCTGAAGCGAACGGGCCAGCTCCACGGCCTCCTCCACCGTGGGGAGGGCCCCCACGCAGGCAGCGAACCCGGGCATCCGCCCGTCCACGAGCTTGATGCCCTGGGTGCGGAGGATGGCGTCATCGGTGAACCCCAGCCACGGGGCTTCAGGTTCCCAACCCCGCGTGTACTTGAGGGCCTCGGACACTTCCTGGGCCAGCAAGGTGGCCACACCGGCGTCCAGGGCAGGACCAAGGTAGGGCAGCCACCGCCGGCTGTCCGGGGGAGGAGGCAGAAGCGATCGAGCGTAGCCCACCACCCGTTGGGCATCGGCAAGGGTGCGGACCTCTAACCCCGTGAGGGCCAGGGCCAAGGGCAGGAAGTACGCCGTGTTGGGAAAGGCGATTTTCTTTGTGGGACCGAACTCCGCGAGCGCCTGACCCAGGTCCGCCTCCGCCTGGGCCACGTAACTGTGCGCCCCCCGTATGGCCGCTGTCGCGATGATCCGGGACATCGCCACCTCCATCTCCCCGTGCCCGTCCCCGGGCCCGTGGTCAAGAGAATATAGCGAGGCCCTCGTGGCCCGACAAACGCTCTAGGCCTCAGGCCCCCTCAGCCAACCCAAAATCCCTACGATGGCCGGCACAGGGCCAAGGGGAAGGCTGTGGCCCTTGGCCGGCTGGGCCAGCTCCTGGAGAAACGGGACCTCCCCCACCAGGGGAAGCCCTTCGGGAAGCCAGCCCCGCACAAGGGCGAGCTCCTCGGCCGAGCGCACCTTGTTGGCCACGGCGCCCCATCGCCGCACCCCCACCTCCTGGCCCAACAGGAAGATCCTCTCGGCCACGCTTGTGCTGCGCACGTCCGGCTCCACGACCACCAGCAGGGCGTCCACCGCCTCGGCCGTCCCCCGCCCGAGGTGCTCGACCCCCGCCTCCATATCCACCAGAACCACCTCGTCCCGGTGGAGGAACAGGTGGCGGAGCAAAGCTCGCAGGAACGTGTTCTCGGGGCAGGCGCACCCCCCACCCCCTTTGCGCACGCCCCCCAGGACCAGAAGACGCACCCCAGCCTTTTCCACGCTGTACTGATCCGGGATGTCGTCCACCCGGGGGTTGAGCTTGACCAAGCCCCCCTTTCCGGCACGGCTGGCGATGAGTTCGGCGTACTCCGCAAGCGGCGCCGGAGCCTCAGGGAAGCCAAGCGTGAGGCCCAAAGTTGCCGCGGGGTCGGCATCCACAGCGAACACCTTGTACCCCTGGCGCACAGCCTCCAGGGCGAGGAGGGCCACAAGGGTTGTCTTCCCCACGCCCCCCTTCCCCGCCACGGCCACCTTCACGGTGCCCCAGCCTCTTTCACGATCCGCCGACACAACATGCGGCCCAGGATGGCCAACCCGTCTGTGGGCAGGTACCGGGAGGCCACGGCATCGAACAGCACCTTGGCCGCCGGGGGAATGCCCTCTTCCCCGTCCCACCACACCAGGGCCACAGGAATGCGGGGTAAGCCCCAGAACACGTAGCCCGCATCGCCTATGGACGCGGGGATTCCACCAAGCCGCTGCGAGCCCCGCTCAAACAAAGCCCGGTTGCCTCCCAGCATCCGGACCAACTCGTCCCCCGTGTACCCCTGGAAAGCGTGGTTGTAAAAGCTTCCGTGGGGAAGCTCATCAAAGGACTTCCAGTCCTGGGTGGGAGGGGACCCGTCGCTGCGCACCAGGTAGTCCAGGACCAGTGCCTGGACCTCTTCGGGGCACTCGTTGCCGTTCTCCTCGCGCACAACGCAGTCCGGCCAGGTGAGGAGGTGTCCCCGCCCAGCCAGAACAAACCGCAGGCCTTCGGGATTCAACTGCAACCCCGCCCGCAGGGCCAGCTCCTGGGGAGCGACAGCTGCCAGGGCCGCACGGGCTTGAACGATCTTGGGGTGGAGCGACTCGCGCCACACCTCATTGACCATGGTGGACCACCATTATAGGAGGACCCAGGAGGCCAGGCCGACGGCCACCAAGGCGAGCGTCCCCAAAAGGAGGAGCACAAACGAACGATCCAAGGTCAGGGCCGGCAACTGGACCCTTTGGCGGTGCACCAGACGGTGCAACCCGTACCCGGCTGCCACAACGATCAGGCTTTTCAGCCACTCCCCAACATCACGAGCTCCGGGAAATGTCACCAGGCCCCAAACGCCCATGGTCAACAAGGCCAGCTCCAGGAGAAGGAACCCCCGACTTCGCGTACCCCGGCCAGCCGAACGAAAGTGGGGCAGGAGCCGGGCAAACGAGGCCGCGGTTCCCAAGCTGAGGACCACCAACACGGCGAGCCACCCGGCCGTGGAGTGGTCGGCCAGCACGGCCTTGGCCACAAAGCCGCCCAGGGGAGGCAAGCCCACGATGGCCCAAGTCCCCACCGCCAAGGCCAAGGCACAAGGGAGCGAAAGCTTCCCCCGCAGGCGATCCAGATCCCGCTCCCCGACTTCATAGATCGCCTGGCCGGCTGAGAGAAACAGCAACCCCTTGAACAGTCCGTGCGCCGCGGCGTAGAGAACCGCGCCCCAGGCCGCCTCTCCCCCGAGCCCCAGGCCCACCAACACGTACCCCAGCTGAGACACCGTGTGATGCGCCAGAAAAAGCTTGATGTCCCACTCCCACAAGGCGTACACCAACCCGCCCAACCCAGTGACCACCCCGAGGGCCAAGACAAGCCCCTCGATAGGGAAGACCTCGGCCAGGCGTGCCAGACCCAACACCCCCAGCTTGACGACCAGCCCCGAAAGGATGGCCGACACCCCTGTGGGGGCGTACCCGTGGGCCGAAGGAAGCCAGAGACCAAGGACAAACAGGCCGCTCTTGGCGGCGAGACCAGCCACCAAAAGCCCGACCCCCGCCACAAGGACCGGATCACCCTGCGTAACCCGTTCGGCCATCAGAGCGAGGCCTAGTGTGCCCGTGCGGACGTACACGATCCCCAAGCCCAAGAGGTAGAAGGTCATCCCTGCGGTGGCCAAAACCAGGTACTTCAGGCTGGCCCACACCGCTTTGGGCTCCGACTCGTAGCTCACCAGGATGAAGGAGATCAACGACACCAGCTCCAGCACCACGTAGAAGTTGAAGATGTCCTGGGACACGGCGCAGGCCAGGGAGGTACCCACAAGCAGGGTGAGGAGAGGGTGAAACGGTCCGGTTCTGTGGCGCTCGTGAAGGACAACGGCGAGGTGGAGGACCAGGGCCAAGGCCCAGAACACCAGGGCCACCCGGTCCCCTCCTACAGCCACGCCCCACGTCTCCCCCAGGAGCAAGCCTGGGGGAAACCCCGGCGCCCAAAGGGCCAACGTCGCAGCCCCGGCGGCCACGGCGAGAAGACCCAGCAGCCAGCCAGGGCGCACCACAAACCCCACCACGCCAAGCACGAGGTACGTCAGGATTCCGGCCACCGCGTAGGGCATGTCTCCTCCAGCTTGCGGACGTCCTGGGTGTGCCGGCGCTCGGAGAGGAAGATCACGTACACCAACGCCAAGGCCAGAACTGCAAAGTGGATCACGATGGCGGTGAGAACCAACGCCTGGGGCAGGGGGTCCACGTGGGGGCCGGGCACACCTTCCAACGCCGGGCCGGCCTTCTCCCGATGGGCGAGGGCCACCAGGAACAGGATCGCCCCGCCTCCGGCCACGTTGAGGCCCAAGAGCTTCCACACGAGGTTGCGGCGCACCAACACCGTCCACAAACCCAGGCCCACCAGCCCAATGGCCAGGGCCAGCGCCCCTTGAGCCTCCATTACATCTCCCCCCGCACGTGGGCAAACTCCCGCAGCACCACCCACGCCCCCAGGGCCACCTCGAGGGCAATGAGGACGTTGAGCCCCACGAGCACCGGCTCCCCCCGGGCACCGAGGACGAGGACCCCCAACCCCAACAAGAGAATGGCCCCTGTCACCGCGAACTTCCCCGTTTCCCAGGCCCCACCGGCCCAACCCGGCGTGAGTCCCCTGGTTCCCCGGGCCAAGGCCAAGAGAAGAAGCCCTGACCCCACCAGAGCGCCCGCGGGGAAACCCCCACCCGGCCCGAGGTGCCCGCTCACCGCCACGTACAGGCCGAAAACCCCAATCGGGCCCAACAGGAGGGCCACCGCAAGGTGGAGAAGGGGTGTTTCCGGTAGAGGTGGCAGCACGGCCTTGGTGCCCAAGGAACCTGCCGCGAGGGCCACGCCGGCAATGGCCAGGGCGTACACCAACACTTCAAACAAGGTGTCCCAGAGACGGGCCCCCAGCACAATGGCCGCCACAGCGTTCTTCGACCCCCAGGCGGCTGTGGCTTCCTCCCAGGGCGGCAGCTCCCCCAGGGGGAAACAGGACCAGGTAAGCCAAACCAACAGGACCACAAGGCCCACGATCCCCAACCCACCCAAGACCTTCATCCCAGGTACCTCCGGACGAGGTCGGCGAGCACCCCTCGGTCTTCCAGCTCCGCCAACAGCTCCTCCAGGGCCTGGTGAACCTCGGCCGCGTCGAGGGCCACGGCAAACCGGTAGGCCAAGGGGTCTTCCAGGACCCGGATCGCGCAGTTCTCCTCGGGCCAAGCCCCTTTCAGGCCAAGCTCCCGGAAGGTCAACAGATCGAGCACAGCCCTACACGCTTCCCCACTGCACAAGGCCCGGGCCAGCTCCTCCGGTTCCTCGCAGCGCAGGTCGCCTGATTGGGCCAGGGCCTCACAGCAAGGATGGGCCAACACAACCCGCCGCCCCGGGCCCACAGCGACCTCCACCAGTCGGGTGGGCACCACCGGACGGGACAGGCGCAGCCCCGGGTCGGAGCGAACGAGGAACCCTCCGGCAGCAAGCTCGGCTTCCCCACTGGCCAAGGCTCCTGACACGTCGCCCCGGCAGACCCAGAGGACGTGGACTTCCCGGTGGAGCCGGTCGCCCAGCCGGGCCAGGATCTCCCACTCCAACCCGGCCGGGCGGTCCCCCTCTTGGTACAGAAGGGGAAAGCACTCCACCGCCGCCACCACCAGCCGTCCGGACCGACGCAGGGCAAGGAGAAAGATGAAAGTCACCAGGCCAAACCCGATGGAGGCTTCGGCCAGGGCCACGTCCGGGGCGGATAGGAACAGGTACACCCCGGCCAGGGCCAGGGAGTGGGCTCCCACCCCGATGACACCCAGGAGAAGTCGCCGGCGGGTGAGGGCGAAAACGGCCAAAGCCCCTGCCAGGCCGCACAGAACGAGGGTCCCCAACCTAACCCTCCCAGGGCCGCTGGCGGCGCACAAACGCCCCCTTGGCCACCGCATGGGTGGACAGGGGCACGGTGAACACCAGGAAGAGGAGGAGGACCACCATCAGCCCCCCGGTGTTGGTCCACCCCTCTTCGGCAATGAGCCCGAGGAGAACAAGGGCCGCCCCGCCCACATCGCCCACCCCGGCCGCCTGCAACCGAGCATAGGCATCGGGAAAACGGACGTGGCCCAAACCCCCGACGAACAGGAGGAACAGACCCACAGCAAGGATCACCAGGCCGATCAATGCTCCCCCCGCTCCCCAAAGCGGGCCACCAGCACCGTTCCCAGGAAACCAAGCACGGCGTACGCCAGGGCCACGTCCAACAGAACCGGGCGCTCCCACAAAGCGGCCCACAGCGCCAGGGCCAGCACCACCCGGACGTGGAGGGAACTGGCTCCCACGAGGCGATCCCACAGGGTGGGTCCCCGCCAGAGACGCACAAGGGGCAAGACCCCGCTGGCCAACACGGCCACCACCAGGGCCTCTCTCATGGCCACAGCCTCCCCAGGATTCGTTCCAGGAGCGCCAGCCCAGGCACCTCGGGCCCGGAAGGGCGGTGGAGGCAGTGCACGTAGGCCCAGTGTTCCTCCACAAGGATGGCGATCGTCCCCGGGGTCACCGTGATGGCCCAAAGGAACAGAAGCTGGGGTACCCCGGGGGTGAGGCGCACCGGCACGCCCACGATCCCGGGGGAGGCCCGCCCCCGCAGCACCGCCCACGCCGTGGCGACAACCGCCCGGGTGATCATCAACCCCACCGCGAGGAAAAGCAGGACCCACAGATCCCAGCGGACCCATGGGGTCCACGGGCCACGGAAGGTGAGGAACCCCCGCTGGGCCGCGAGCCCCAAGATCACGGGCCAAACAGCGCCGGCCAGCTTTGTGGGCCAAGGGGCTTCCCGCCACAACAGCACCCACAGCCCCCCAAGAAGGGCACCCACCATCGCGCCCCGAACCCAGCTTGCCACGCGCGCAGTATAGCGGGGAGGTGCGGGCCTGCGGCCCGCCTTCCTCCCCCCCAGGGCCATCCAGCTCGTTCGTCGGACGCGCAGTGAAGTGGGGCTAGTTGACGCTCCCCAAAGAAACCGCACAGCCATCCCGCTGGCTATAATGCGCCAACTCCGCTCGGTGAAGGAGGGGGAGCGATGGGCAAAGTCATCGATGGCCGCGCGGTGGCCGCGCAGGTTCAGGAGGAACTGAAGGAACGGGTAGCTCGCCTCACCGCCCGAGGCGTGACCCCCACGCTGATCATGGTCCGCGTGGGCAACGACCCCGCTTCCGTCTCGTACAT
>CAKZKH010000081.1 GCA_937122485.1 uncultured bacterium
GGCTCGTTTCAAGGAGCTTGCCCCTGGGGGAGCGGCCTTCGCACCTTCCACAACTGCCACAGGAGAACTGCTATGAATGTTCCCAAGCCCAGAAGGTCCAAAGTCCACCGGGGGAAGATGAGGATCACGGCTGCCCCGGCCATGAGCACCCTTTCCAGAGCACTGGCCCGGGTCAGCCACCAGCCCTCCTTCACCACGGACAGGGAGAACACCCCCACCAACCCGGAGACGATCCCCAGCACGAGCTGAACGGGATCGACCTTCCCAAAGAGGAGAAGGGCGGGGTTGTACACAAACAGGTAGGGGATCACAAACGCGCTGATGTCGAACAGGAACCCCTGGATGCCGGTCTTGATGGGGTCAGCGCGGGCGATGCCGGCGGCGGCATAGGCACTCACCCCCACGGGTGGCGTGTCATCGGCCAGGATCCCGAAGTAGAACACGAACAAGTGGGCTGCAAGCAGAGGCACGCCCAAGATCACCAGGGTGGGGGCCATCAGGGCGGAGACGATGATGTAGTTGGGGGTGGTGGGCATCCCCAAGCCCAAGACAATGGATCCCAACATGGTCAACAGCAAGGCCGCCCACAGTTGGCCGCCCGACACGTCGATCATGATGCTCGTCATGCGCAGCCCCAGCCCGGTCAACGTGATCACGCCCACCACGATGCCTGCGCAGGCACAGGCCGCGGAGACCGTCACCGCGTTGCGCGCCCCTTCTTCCAGGGCCAGCACCAGGTCCTTGAAGAACCCCTTCCAAGTGCGGGCGAGCTCCCGGCCTACGGGCGCCTGTCCGGCCCGGGCTTGGGTCGCCCCCTGTCCCCCGCCGGGCGGCGTTGCCTCGCCCAGCAGCTGCCCTTTGATCATCCGCCACACCACCACCGTGTTGCGGGCGATCAAAGAGACGATCAACGCTAGCGGGATGGACCAAAAAGCGGACTTCATCGGGCTGAACTTGGCCACGAGCAAGAGGACGATCAGGCCGACGATGGGAATGAGGAGGTAGATGTTACCAAGGAACACGGGGAGGAACCGGGGCAGCTCGTCCTTGGACAGGCCCCTCAACCCCTCTTTGGCGGCATGCATGTGCAAGCAGAACAGCAATCCCAGCATGTCCAGAATCGCCGGGATGGTGGCGGCTTTGATGATGTCCACATAGGGAATGCCCGTGACCTCGACCATGACGAACGCCGCCGCACCCATCACGGGGGGAACGAATTGCCCCACCGAGGAAGCCGCCGTCTCCACGCCCCCGGCGATCTCCGGCCGGAACCCCACCTTCTTCATCAAGGGGATGGTGACCGTCCCGGTGGTGGCCACGTTGGCCGTGGAGCTCCCTGAGAAAGTCCCCATGGTATAGCTGGCCAGCACTGCCGCCTTGGCCGGTCCCCCGCGAAACCGACCCAACCCGGCGATGGCCAAGTTGGTGAGGTAGTCCCGGATCCCTGTCCGCTGGAGAACGCTTCCGAACAGGATGAACATGAACACAAACGTGGCCGCGGCCCCCAGGGGGATCCCGAAGATCCCTTCCGTGGTGGGGTAAAGGTGGCGAATGATCCTTTCCCAGGAGTAGCCGCGGTGGCCAATGAGGCCAGGGAGGTACGCTCCAAACCGGGCATAGAGGAGGAACACCGTGGCCACGATGGGCAAGGCCAGGCCCAAGGCCCTCCGGGCCGCCTCCAGCACGAACACCAAGGTGAGAGCCCCCATGACGATGTCCACCACCGTCTCTGCCCCCGCCCGCACCACCAAGGCGTCGAAATTCAGGAACAGATACACCGGGCCTGCCGCAGCAACCACCGCGAGGATCACGTCGTAGAAAGGCAACCTGTTCTTGGGAGCCTTCTTGCGGATCGGGTAAAGGAGGAAGATGAGGGCCAAAGCAAACGCCAAGTGGACCGCCCGCAGCTTCTGAACTGCCAGCAACCCAAACCCTGCTTCGTAAAGCTGGAACAGGGAAAGGGCGATGGCCAACAGGGCAATGAAAACGGCCCATCCCCCTTTCAGCCTTCTCTCCCGTTCCGGTTCTTCCGGCGTGAGCTCCAGTTTGTTGGGGTTCATGGTGAAGTCCTTTTGGTCAACAGCCAGGGGACAGGGGGCGTCCCCTGTCCCCTGGGGCTCTCTAGCAAACGTTATTCACCCTTGAAGAACCGTTCGGCCCCGGGATGGAGGGGGATGGACATTCCGTCCAGGGCCTTGCGCAGGTCGATGTCGCAACCCCGGGTGTGCGTGGCGCACAGGAGCTTGAGGCTATCGGGGAGGAACAGGGCGCGGAGCATGCGGTACACCAAGTCCTGGTCGAGGTCGGCACTGACCATCAACATGGCCATCACCGACACCGTGGGCACGTCCTCTTCCAACCCCCGGTAGGTCCTCATGGGGATGGTGAAGGTGGTGTAGAACGGCCAGCGTTCCTGGAGGGTCTGGGCCCGGGCTGGTTCAATGGAGAGGATCACCACGTTGCTTGTGGCCGCCAGCTCAATCACCGCCGCGGTGGGGATGCCTGCGGTGAGAAACGCCGCATCCACCTTGCCGTCTTTGAGGGCCGCGGCCGCCGGGGCAAAGGCCAGGAACTCGGGAGCAATGTCCTTGTACTTCTTTTCGCTCGCATCGTAGAAGCCGTACAGCTCCAGGATCTGGCGGGCGTTGGCCTCGGTCCCGCTCCCAGGGGCCCCCACCGCCACCCGCTTCCCCTTCAGATCGGCAATGGACTTGATCCCGGTCTCCTTGAGGGTGACGATCTGGATCACCTCGGGGTAAAGCACGGCCATGCCCCGCAACTTCCCCAGGGCCCCATCGGCCGTGAACATCTCCACCCCGTCGTAGGCGTACTTGGCAATGTCATTCTGGATCAGGGCCAGCTCCGCCTCGCCTTTCTGAACCAGGCGGGCGTTGACCACGGACGCCCCCGTGGACTCGGCCGTCACCGTCAAGCCAGGGATCCGGTCCATCCAAATCTTGGCCATGGCCCCGCCCAGCGGGTAGTACACACCTCCCACACCCCCTGTGGCGAGCGAAAGCCGCTTGGCCTGCGCATACAGACTGTTCGCCCCGGGCATGAACAGCCCGACCAAAAGCGCCCCCACCAACAACACCACAGCCTTCTTCATAACTACCTCCCTTTGCTAGTCCGAATCTTGTGAAAACTCTCCTAGGCTAACCCGACGCGTGACACCAGCTTCGCTTCCCCAGCATCACCTCCTTTGGAGCCTCTATACAAGGAATCTCGCTGGGTGTCAAGTAGGCCAAAGACAGGCGGAGGCCTGTTCCCAGATGCCTTGGACTCCGACCCCCGGCGCACGGGGCAGGCTCAGAAAAAGGGCCCGGCGTGCCGGGCCCTGGCGTGGGTCAAAAACTTCCTTTACCGGGTCGGGGCATACACGGCGGCCAACGCCTCCCGCAGCACCCCCAAGCCCTCCTGCAGGGCCCCCTCGGGCGTAGTCAACGGCACTAGGAACCGTATGACGTTCCCGTACACCCCGGCGGTAGGGAAGATGAGGCCCCGGTGGAGGGCCTCCCTCTGCACCCGTTTCGTCTCCTCGGCCGCCGGCTCCTTGGAAGAGCGGTCTTTCACCAGCTCCATTCCCACCATGGCCCCCAGGCCCCGCACCTCCCCAATCAGGGGGAACTCTCGCTGCAACCCCTTCAGGCCGTCCATGAGGATTCTCCCCACGTGGAAGGCTCGTTCCAGCAGGCCCTCCTCTTCGATGACTTCCAGCACGGCCAGGGCTGCGGCGCAGGCCACGGGGTTCCCGCCGTACGTGCTCCCGATGGCCCCGGGGATCAGCCCATCAACGATGTGGGCCTTGCCGATCACCCCCGACAGGGGCAGGCCTGCGGCGATGGACTTGGCCACGCAGATGAGATCGGCCTCGATTCCGTAGTGCTCGTGGGCGAAGAACTTGCCCGTGCGTCCCACCCCGCTTTGGATTTCGTCCGCCACCAGCAAGATCCCATACCGGTTGCACAGGTCCCGCAGGAAGGGGAGGAAGTCCGGGGCGGGCACGATGAACCCCCCTTCTCCGATCACCGGCTCGACCACGATGCAGGCCACTTCCTTGGGATCCACCAGGGAAAGGAACCTGCGCTCCCAGTCCGCGGGCGTGACGGGGGTGCGGTAGGGGTAAGAGTAGGGCATGCGGTACACGTCCGGGGCGTAAGGGCCGAAGCCCACCTTGTAGGGCACGGCCTTGTGGGTCATGGTCATGGTGAGCAACGTGCGCCCGTGAAAGGCGTTCTCAAAGCACACCACGGCCTTGCGCCCCGTGTAGCCGCGCGCGATTTTCACCGCGTTTTCCACCGCCTCAGCTCCGGAGTTGAAGAACGCACACTTTTTGGGGGTGGGGCCTGGGGCGAGGCGGGCTAGCTTCTCCCCCAGTTCGGCGTACACCTTGTACGGGACCGCGGTGAAGTCCGTGTGCACAAACTTTTCCGTTTGGGCCTTGATGGCCGCCACCACCTTGGGGTGGTTGTGGCCCACGTTGACCACCCCCCATCCCCCCGAAAAGTCCAGGAAGCGATTGGCATCGAGGTCTTCGATGACCACACCCTCGGCCCGGGCCGCGTAAAACGGGGCCAACGGACTCAACGGGTTGGCCACGTACTTCTCCTTGAGCGCGAGGGCCTCCCGGGACTTCGGCCCGGGAATCTCCGTCACGATGCGAATGTACTTTCCCTCCACAACCTCCTCCTTCTATTCGATCTCCACCAGTTCCCCTGGGGGGATAAGGCGAACCCGAAAAGGAAGCTTCATCTTTTCGATGTCCTTTTCCACCAGGGCCATGTCCCTCCGGTACCGGCTGGATAGATGCAGAATCCAAAGCTCCTTTTGGACTCCGGCCTTGAGGGCCACCTCAATGGCCTCCAAGACGGTGGCGTGTTTATACTCTTTCCGATCCTCATCGGCAAGGAAGGTGGCTTCGTGACAGAGCACTTCTGTGCCCCGCACGTGGTGGGGGTGCAGCGGCACCGAGTCTCCGCCAAATGAAAACAGGAACTGCACGTACTCTTCAGTGATCTCCTCCTTCTTTCCTTCCCGCACCAGCCGAACAATGTCCCCTTGCTTCAAGTCCCGGAACTCCGGTTTCAGTCGGCGCCGGACCTCGGCCACGTTGTACCCCAGCGAGGGTTCGCTGCGAGAGTGCACCGTGGGGAAAGCCTCGATGAACCGGGCGTGGCGCCCCTCAAGAAGATGGACGCGATCCCCAGGTTGAACGGGGACCCACTCCAGGTCGTACTGAAGATCCCGGTTCGTCCGCCCGAAGTAGCGGATGAGCTCGGACACAAAGTAGCTCCCCTCCGGGTAGTACACCCGCAGCTCCTTCTCCGTGTCGCCCATCGCGTTGTTGCGGATGTTGATGAGGCCCATCAGCCCGGAGATGTGATCGGCGTGGCCGTGAGACAAAAACACGTGCTTGATGGCGAACACCTTGTTTTCCAAGAATGAACTTACCCCTTCCCCGCAGTCGAACAGGATCCGATCCGGGGCATAGTAGATCCAGGTGGAGTAGAGGGCCTTGGAATAAACGATCGCCTTCATGGTGGCCCACCAATGGTACAGGAAAACGGGCCAGTCCCCTACGCCTTAGGGGTGAAGCTCACCGCGGGGGCCGCCCGCACCGCCTCTTCACCCGCGAAGAACGGAGCGGGGGGAAAGCCGAACACCCTGGTCATCAAGTTCGAGGGGAACACCTCCAGGCGGGTGTTGAACTCCCGGGCGTGGGCGCTGTAGAACCTCCCGGCGGCCTGGAGGCGGTCCTTGTTGTTGGTTACCTCCTTTTGCAGCTCGAGGAAGTGCTGATGAGCCTTCAGCTGAGGATAACCCTCCGCCACGGCCAGCTGCCGCAGGGCTTGAACCAGGGCGTTCTCGTGGGGGGCGTGCTGAGCTGGCAAGCTGACCGTAGCCATGGCCCGGGCCTGCGCCTCCACCCCCGTCCGCAGCAAAACCCGCTCATGGGCCGCGTAGCTCTTCACCGTCTCCACCAGGTTGGGGATGAGGTCGCAGCAGCGCTTGAGCTCCCTGTCCACTCCCCGACCAGCTCTCCCTGACGTTCTGCCGCAGCCGCACCAGCACGTTGTAAAGCCAGGCCAAGTAAAGAAAGACAATCCCTGCAGCCACAATCAAGAAGATTGTGGCCACAGCTTCCCTCTCTGCTGGCTACGCACTCCGGCAGCCGCTCCAAAATCCCCAAGCCCACCTCGAGCGCCTGCTCCACGTCCCCCGGGGCCAACCGGTTCCTGTCCCAAACCTTGACGTGCTCTTCGTCGAATTGAATGCAAAAGCTAGGCCTGGAAAGGAGAAACTCCCTGGTTCGGGGGTGCAGGACGTCGTAAGCCCAGCGCTTGTCCGGGGCCTTCAC
>CAKZKH010000082.1 GCA_937122485.1 uncultured bacterium
GCCAACCTAAACCAGCCCACCTTCGTGCGCGCGTCCTACAAGCTGGGTGAGGGGATCCCCACGCCCTCGGAGATCTTGTTCCTCCGGACGTTGTCGCCTCCCGAGCTTTCCCGGTTGGCGGCCATCGCCAAGGAATTGGAGACCCGGTGGCTGGGCCAGGGCTTCACCCTCCCCTCCCCAGCCCAAGTGGAGGAGGAGCTTCGCTCCCAGGATCCCGCCCGCGTTCGGGCCGCTTTGCACAACCTCCAGGATGCGGGAACCAAAGGACTCCAGTTTCTGGAAGGGCTTCCCAAAGACCAAGCCCTTCTCGCCGAGGCGGCTGGGCTCATCCGCTTGGCCCGGGAACGCGGCCTTCCCCAAGACGAGGGTTACCCCATCGTGTCGGCCGACCGCACCATGCTGGTTCTCCAGGTTTGGCCAGCCCGAAAGCCCTACGAGTCCCTGGCCTTCAACAAAGAGGTGATCCAGCTCGTGCAGGCGGCCATCAAGCAGGCCAACCTGGAAGCCCAGGGCATCACGGCCACCCTGGCCGGGCCCTACGCGTACATCGTGGAGACAGATCGGGCAATTCGGGAGGACATGAGTCGGGTGACCCTCATCTCCTCGATTGCGGTACTGGTTATCGTCTTCTTGACCTTCACTAGCCTGTTTTTGGCCGTGGTGGCCCTTGTGCCCATGGTTGTTTCCATCCTCCTCACGATGGCCTGGGCCAAGTTCGCCGTGGGGGGGTTCAACCTCATCACCGTGTTTCTCCCCGCGCTCGTCCTGGGGTTGGGGATTGACTACACGCTGCACCTGTTGGCCCGGTACACGGAGGAACGGGGTGTGGGGCGGGGAGTAACGGCAGCCACAGCCACCGCGGTGCGCACCAAAGGTGAGGCCTGTTTCACGGCGGCCTTGACTACGGCAGCGGTTTTTGCCTGCCTGCTTGTTTCCCACTCCCGGGCCCTGTGGGAGATGGGGGTCATCATGGCCGTGGCCATCTTCGCTTCGTTGGCCACAGCCCTGTTGCTGACACCGGGGTTGCTGGCCGTGGCCTTGCGCCGAGCTCGCCGGCTCAACCGTGCCCCGAGGGCGGGCCGTCCCTCGCCCCTCGGCCAGGCGTTGAGCAAGATTCGTGACGTCCTTCTGTGGGAGCGGCCGGCGGCCCAACCCCAGGCTTTACGGGCCTTCTACCGTCGGTTCCTGGCGCTGCGGTGGGGGATTGTGGCCGTGACCTTAACCCTCGCTTTTGCCCTGGCTTACCAGGCCGCCCAAGTGGAGTTCCGGTTCGTCTCCGCCCAGTTGGCTCCGCCCACCCGCAGCGCGGAAGCACTCCAGGTCCTGGCCAAGGAGTTTGCAGGGGAGCTCCCGTTGGGCGATGCGTTCCGTTTCTTTGTGCCCCGCCTTGAAGACATTCCTCCCCTTCAGGCCAAGCTTCTCACCCACCCCTTGGTGATCACGACCCGGTCGGCCCGCGACCTCCTTCCCCACGAGCTTGCCCGGGGTATGCCCCCCCTCGGGGCGGCCCCCCTGGCCACGGCTGAGGCTGTGCTTGCCGACACCCTCGCCCGGGTCAACGACTGGGGCACCCTTGTTGACCAACTGGATCGGCTCGTGGGGCTGTGCGCCCAGGGCGAGTTGTTGGCCATCCTTTCCGGCCGGACCGAGCTGGCCGCGGCCTTCGCCGAGGGGACAGAGGAGGTGAATGACCTGAGGGGGAACGTGGCGAAGCTGGACCGGGAAAAGACTCTAGACACCCTCGCTTCAACGAAAGCCCAGCTCCCCACGATCCAGAAGTTCGTAGAGGACCTTCAAGCCCTCCCCCCCGAATCGGAGCTCTTGGCGCAAATCCTCGCTGTCCTTCCCGAGGAGGTGCGCACCCAATACATGACCAAAACGGGCCTGTACGTGGTGGAGGCCCGCCTCAAACCCGGGCTTTACGAGGGCAAGAACCTCCAAGCCTTCATCCGCTGGTGCGAGGGACTGGGCGTAGAACGGTTCGGGGTTCCCGAGGTCACAGCCAAACTGGAGGCCTACATGCGCCGGGACTTCGCCCTTTCCACGGCGTTAGCGGTGCTGGTCATCTTCCTTCTCGTTCTGCGGGACTTTCCCCGCCTGAAGGATACCCTCCTGGCCCTAAGTCCCCTCGGGCTGGGATACGTGTGGATGCTGGCTGGGATGCGGTTGATGGGAATCCAGTTCAACTTCACCAACATCGTGATCTCCCCTCTTCTCATCGGAATTGGGGTGGACAGCGCCCTGCACCTTCTCCACCGTGTAGGGGAGGAAGTTCCCCGTGGGGGGGATGCGGTAGCCCGGGCCAGCGCCGCCAGTGGCCTGCCGATCTTGGCCAGCTCCCTCACCACCATCGCGGCGTTCGCTGCCCTCTTGGTGGCCCAGACCCCAGGTCTGCGCATGTTGGGCACCTCGGCCTTGCTGGGCCTGGGGTTCACCCTCCTGTGGAGCATCACCTTCTTGCCCGCCGCAGCCTCCCTTTCGGTTGAGAAGGTGCTTGCCCGGGAATAAAGTGATCCCATGTTGAACTCAAAGCTCAGGTTGTGGGCCACGCTAACTTTCGTGGGGTCCGTTCCAGCCTGGGCTCAAGCGCGCACTGTCTCCCCCCCGGGACTGAGTTGGGCCTGGCCCTTGGTGGGGTTGGGCGTGGTGCTGGTGGCCCTAGGGGCCGGGGTGGGCTGGCTGCTGGCCCGCCACCGCCAAAAGAACGTGGTGGGCAAGGCCGAAGAGATCCTGGCCCAAGCCCGCCAACAGGCGGAGGAGTTCCTCCGCGATCGACTGGCCACAGCCCAAGCCGAGGCCGAACAGCTTCGCCAGCGGGAAGAGGAGCGCCTCCGCAAGAAGGAGGCCGAACTCATCCAGCTGGAGGAACGTCTTCACCAACGGGAGGAGAGCCTCGCCAAAAGAACGCACTACGTGGAAGTCCTGGAGAACACCCTCCGCCAGGACGAGGCGGAGCTCACCCGACTCACCGAGGTGGGGGAAGCCCTGTTGGCGGAGGAGCGAGCGCTGCTTGAGCGCGTGGCGGGAATGACCCAGGAGGAAGCCAAGGAGTACCTGCTCAAGCTCCTGGAAGCTGAAGCTGAGAGGCACTTCGCTCGCAAGATCGCCGAGGTGGAGCGGCGCACCAAGCAAGAGGCAGACCGGCGGGCGCGACGAATCCTGGCCGACGCCGTGCAGCGGTGCGCCCTGGAGTACGCAGAAGAAGCCACGGTCAGCGCCGTGCCCCTGCCCAGTGAGGAATACAAGGGCCGCATCATCGGCCGCGATGGGCGCAACATCCGGGCGTTCGAGGCCCTCACGGGGGTGGAAGTCCTTGTGGACGATACGCCAGAAGTTGTGGTGCTGTCCTCGTTCCATCCCGTGCGGCGGGAGGTGGCGCGGGTGGCCCTGGAGAAGCTTCTGGAGGACGGCCGCATTCACCCTGCGCGTATTGAAGAGGCCGTCCGCAAGGCCAAGGATCGGGTGGAAGAGGCTATTGAGGAAGCAGGGGAGAAGGCGGCGTTCGAGGCGGGCGTGGAGCTCAGCCCCGAGCTCATTCGCCTCTTGGGCCGCCTCCACTTTCGTACCAGCTACGGGCAAAACCAGCTCCAGCACGCCCTGGAGGTCAGCTTCCTTGCCCGCATGCTCGCCGAGGAACTGGGGATCGACGCTAAGCTGGCCAAACGAGCTGGGCTGCTCCACGACATCGGCAAGGCCGTGGATCACGAGGTGGAGGGATCGCACGCCCTCATCGGGGCTGACCTGGCCCGCCGGTTCGGCGAGCCCTGGCCCATCGTCAACGCCATCGCCGCCCACCACGGCCAAGCTGAACCTTCCACCATCACGGCTGCGCTCGTCCAGGCCGCCGACACCCTGTCCGCTGCTCGACCCGGGGCCCGCAAAGAGACCTACGAACGCTACGTCCAACGGCTCACTGAGCTGGAGCGGCTCGCCCGCTCTTCCCCCTACGTGAAGGAAGCCTACGCCATCCAAGCCGGACGGGAAGTGCGGGTGATCGTCCGCCCGGAAAAGGCCTCGGATGACGTGGCCGCCAAGCTGGCGTATGATATTGCCCGGCAAATCGAGGAGCAGATCCAGTACCCAGGGGAAATCAAGGTAACGGTGATCCGACAAACCCAGTTCGTTGACACCGCTCGCTGAAGGAGGGGAAAGTGAACGTGCTCAAGATTGCAGCCGACTCCGACGCCCGTGCCGCGGCCGGCGCTGTGGCCAACTCCCTGCGGGAGGAGGGGACCGCCGAGATCCAAGCCATCGGGCCCAAAGCCGTCAACCAAGCGGTGAAGTGCATCGCCATCGCCCGCGGCTATGTGGCCCCCAGCGGCCTGGACCTGTTCTTCGTCCCCTCGTTTGTGGACGTGGAGGTCAACAACGAGAAGCGTACGGGAATTCGGTTCGCCGTGCGGTCGCGGACCCCGGTGCCGAGCTTGCGGCCCCGGACCCGCAAAGAACCGCTCCGACCCACCCCGCCGCCCGCGGACTGGAAAGAGATCTAGCCCGTGGAAAGAAACCCTGGGGGCCCTGGCCCTGGTGGGAGAACTGGGGTTCCTGGTAGGGGGCGGGGCCATGGCAGGGTTTGCCCTGGGGTTGGTCGGGGATCGCACCTGGGGAACACGGTTCCTCCGGGTTGTGGGGATTTTCCTGGGCCTGGGGGCTGGGTTCTGGGCCGCCGGCAAACAGTTGCGACGCTTTACCCGGAATAAAACGAGGTGACGGGAAGCATGAAGAGGTTCCACAAGATTGTGATTTGGACTGTCGTCGTGGGCTTCCTCCTGGGAGGCATCGGCCTGTTCACGTTCCAACGCTTCTCTCCCCCGGCCAAGGGCAGCCAAGAGGAAGTCGTCCTGGTGGTGGAAGGAGAGAAGATCACCCGGGCCCAGTTCACCCAGGCCTACGAAAACCTCATCCGCTACTACACCCAGCTGTACCAAATGTACGGCATGGACTTCGAGTCCCTCCTCCAGGGGACGGAAGGGGCCTACCGCAAACTCCCCTACCTGGCCCAGGCGGCCGAACAACTCATCAACCAAGTGCTCATCACCAAAGAAGCCCAGAAGCTGCGCATCTCCGTTCCCAAGGCGGAATTGACTGCGGCCGTCGACGCCCAATACAAGTCCGTCTTGACCCAGTTCGGGGGCACAGAAAAACAGTTCGAGGAGCTCCTCAAGAGCTTTGGGTACACCAAAGACAAGTACCGCGAGGAATTGGCCAAGTCCGAACAGGTACGCCTCCGCACCGAGAAGGTGCAGCAAGTGGTGGTCAAGGCCATTGAGCCCACAGAAAAGGACCTCCAGGAGTACTACACCGCCAACCAAAGTCGCTATCAGACCGAACCTGAGAAGGTCCAAGTGGCCCGGATCTTGGTCGAGGACGCCAAGCTGGCCGACGAGCTCATCGCCCGGGCCCAGGCCCCCGGAGCGGACTTCGCCGCCCTGGCCCGCCAGTACTCCCAAGACGCTGATACCAAAGACAACGGGGGCCAAACAGACTTCTTCGAGCGGTACAACTCCCCGTTCTCTTACACCACGACCGAGTCCATCTGGGCCATGGACGTCGGTCAAGTCAAGCTGTTCTCCGACGAGGATGGGTACCACATCGTGAAGTTCCTGGGCCGCAAGGCCGCTGTGGTTCCCCCCTTGGCCGAAGTCAAGGACGCCGTGCGGGAAGACTACGTCCAGGAGGAAAAGGCCAAGCGGTGGAGCGACTGGCTCACCAAGCGCCGGGACACAGCCACCATCAAGGTTCAAGACCCGGTCCTCTCCGCGGCCATGACCATGTCCAAAGACAAGACCAAGGCGCTCGGGGTTCTCCTCACCGCCCGAGAAGCCGGGACTTCCTTGGACACTTACCTCTCCTACTACATTGGCAGGCTGTACGAGGAGCTGGCGACCGAGGCCGCCCTGAAGCGGGGGGATCTGGAGCGCAAGTCCGAAAAGACCAAAGACGAGGAAACGGAGATCCAGCGCCTGAAGAAAGTTGAAGAGGAGCACAAGGCCAAGGCGCTCGCCGCGTACCTTGTTTTCGCGGACACGGGGGAGCGGGACGAGACCTTCCTCCAACGGGCCCTGGGGTTGGACTCCGCCAACGTCCAGCTCCGCTACGCCCTGGCCGAGTACTACCGGGAAAAGGGCGACTACATCAAAGCTGAACTGGAGTACCGCACGGCCCTGGAAACGAAACCGGACTTCGTGGCCGCCTACCTCGGGCGTGGCGATACCCTGATGGCCCTGGAGCTGCCCGGCATGGCTGCCGACGCCTACAAGAAGGCCCTGGAATACCAAACCGGAAGCACAGCGATCCGCCTTAAGTTGGCCGCCGCCTACATCAAGGACGGCAAGGCCAAAGACGCCAAGCCCCTGGTGCAAGAGGTCCTGGCCAAAGAGACGGACAACGCCAATGCTCTTGCTCTGTTGGGCGACGTCCTCCTGGCCGAGGGCGACACAGCCGGGGCCATTGCCCGCTACGACGCGGCCTACAAGCGCAGCGGAACCTCGGACAACCTCCTCAAGCTGGCTGGCGCCTACCTGGCCGGGGGAAAGACCGATGAGGCCAAGAAGCGGTACGAGGAGGCCATCAGCCGATTCCCATACAGGGCGGAAGGCCATGTGGGTCTGGGGGACGTGTACCTCAAATTGGGAGACAAGACGAAGGCCCTCAACGCCTACAAAGAGGGGTTGAAGCGGGCCACTGGGGCGGCCAACAAAGAGACCATCGCCCGGAAGATCGTGGACCTCGACCCCGAGGACCTCAGGACCCGCATGCTTCTGGCCGGCTACTTCCAGGAGCAGTACAAGTACGACGCCGCCATCGCCCAGTACGAGGCTGTCCTCGCCAAGTCCCCAGGAGACGTGGACGCTCTCCTGGGCCTGGGCGACTGCTACGTGGGCAAGACCCAGTACGACCGGGCCTCCAACTACTACAACCAAGCCCTGGCCAAGATGGCTACCCCCTCGGGCAAACTCACCGTTCTCAACCGAATCGTCGCCGCCGAGGAGAAGCGGGTGGGCGTGGGCCAACCCCTCGGCCCTCAAGGGCTGGAAGCTCTGTGGCAACGGGCGTTGGCTTACAGCGACCTCGCCCGGTACGACGAGGCCGTGGCCGATCTGCAGCGAATCCAAGCCATCGACGGGACGTTCCGCAACGCGGAAATCAACGCCTTGCTGGCCCGCCTGCGGGTTCCCCAGCCCGAATGACCCGGGGTGAGCGGTCCCCTGAAGAAGCCCTGGGCGAGCTGGTGCGCGTGGTAGCGGCGCT
>CAKZKH010000083.1 GCA_937122485.1 uncultured bacterium
CAACAACAACCAACAAAGCCCAGGCCAGGGCTTTGCGTGTGCGCTGGGTCCAGGCAATCCTCATGTGTTCCTTTCCCTTGACGTTACCGGCCTCCCCACTTGAACGGGTACACCAACGTGGCGGTGGCGAACTCAAACGGCCAGATCACTTCCTGGCGCCCCTTCTGCCACTGGAGGATCTTCTGCTTGCGGAAGCCCTGGTGGGCGATGATGTTGGAGGGGGCAAAGGTCAGATTCTCCCCAATGGGCGAGGCGTAATCCACTGCTGCAAGGGCCGCGATCACAGCGTCCTTCTCCAAAGCCTTGAGGGAGGCAGTTAGGGTTTCTTTCTCCTCCGGTTTGGCTCGGGCAATGGCTTGGTTGATCGCCTCGTAGATGACATAGACATTGGTGTAGCCCAACGGGGCGAAGTACGTGGCCGGTTCCTCCTTCCAGCGAGCAACGTAACCGTCCCAGAACTGACGGCTGACTGGGCTCACATCCTTGATCGCCGGGGCCCACATCCCGTAGAGCATCACATTCTCAGCCAAGGGATGGTTCCCGAAATCCCTGGGCCATCCGGGAGGCGACCCGAGAAAGATCGGGGGTTGGAAACCGATTTCGAACGCCTGCTCCAGGATGGGGATGGCATCGGCATCGTACCCTATCCAGATGAAGATGTCGGGTTTGAAGTCCCGGGCGAACCGCAGCACAGCACGGTAGTCCCCACCCCCCAGCGCCGCGCTCTTGAACGACATTCCCTGGTTCTCCCAGTGAGCAAAGGCCACCAGCGATCCCTGATAGGAGGTAGTACCGAACGCACCTTCCTCGTGGGCCCAAAACGCTTTCTTGATGGGGATGTTGTACTTCGCTTGAATGGCCGCCCAGCCCTCCACGTAGCTAGCTCCCTGGAGGTAGTCCCAGGGATGGATGTGGAAGTACCAGTTGCACCCCTCCAACAAGGGCTCGAGAACCGACGCGGCCGCCCCGATCCAGATGGTGATCTTCTCGTAGACCTTCAGGCGAGGGACCTGGGCGTAGTGCACTCCGCTGGCCATCCCTCCGATGAAGAAGTCCACGTTGTGTACTGTAGCCAGGAGATCAATGGCCGCCGCGCCTTTGGCCGGGCTCATCTCATCGTCGATGACGATGAGCTCCAGGGGCCGGCCCAGAATCCCACCCTTGGCGTTGATTTCCTCTACGGCCAGCTGCATGGCCCGTGAGGCCTGGTACCCAGTGATGTCGCCCAAGGGCACCACCGCTCCCAACTTGATGGGTTGCGCCAGCACCCACACTCCTACGGCTATAATCGCCAATGCCGTCATCCAGACGCGCTTCATGCTACACCTCCTTGCTCAGTCTCTGCCTAGTCCCTTCCTGCCTCGCGAGTTTCCCTAGGGCTACTCCTTTGTTCCCTGTGCTCTTTCCGCTCTCACCTCCTTTCCGCCCGGCGACACCGTGGGGTCTGAAGTGGTCCCGTGCCGGTGGATGAACCCCACGATGGCGGTGAGGAACTCCTGAGGCCGCTCGACGACCGCGCCGTGCCCGGCCCGGGGGATCACCAAAAATTCGGCCTTCGGCAACAGATGGTACATCTCCATCATGAAGGGCAGGGGGGTAACGTGGTCTTCTTCAGCCCCGATAAGGAGGATGGGCATGGCCAGCTTTTGGAGCTGTTCGGGGCTCACCGCGAGGTCGAGTGCACTGCGACAAAGCCGGCGGAATCCCGCGAACCACTCGGGGGTCAACATGGATGTGAACATCTTCTGTCGCTGTTTGAGGAACTCCTGGTGGGTGCGGTAGAAAGTGCTGGAGTATATGTAGGGGATTGCCAACTCAAAGAAACGCGCGGGGTTGTTGAGTTCGGCTGCAACCTCCCACGCCCGGCCGATCGCGCGCAGATGGTTGGGGATCCAGTGAAAGGTGTTGGCCAAAATGAGGGTCTGCACTCGTTCTGGATAGCGCAGGGCGAAGAGCAAAGCCACGCTTCCTCCGTAGGAGACGCCAAACAGGTGGACCTTGGACAGGCCTAGGTTGTCCAGGAGGGTGCACACGTCGTCCACGTGAACCTCGATGCTATAGTCCCTGTCCACCCTCGTGGACCGGCCTTGATCGCGAAGGTCGACGAGGATAACCCGGGCATGGGGGGCCAGGTGGGGAACATACATGGCCCAGCTGGCTGTGCTCATCATGATGCCTCCCAGGACCACGAGGGGATCACCCTGGCCCTGGAGTTCGTAGTAAAGCTCTAACCCATCACTTACCTGAACCGTGGGCATCGAAGGTCCCCTCCACAGACCTTGTGGTCTTGAGTCTCCCGGTTGCGAGCTGCTCCCGGATGGTGTGGGCAAAGTACGGGTCCCGGAAGCAGTGGGAGAAAAGCTCCGACTCCAAACGCAACCCCTCCCCGAGAGGCAGGTGCTGCGTTGCATAAAGGGCTCGCTTGGCTGCGGCCACCGCGAAGTGGGGCAAGCCCAATATCCTGTCCACAAGTCCTCGCACACGCTGTTCGAGTTCCTCCGCGCTCACCACGTCGTGAACGAGACCCCAAGCCAAAGCCCGCTCAGCTGCTTGAAGTCTTCCGAGCAGGATCATTTCCGCAGCCCAATGGAGGCCAATCAACCGAGGAAGCCGCTGGGTACCCCCCGCGCCGGGAATAATGCCCAGGCGCACTTCGGGGAGCCCCAATCGGGCACGGGTGGACGCGATTCGGAAATCGCAGGCCAAAGCAAATTCCAGACCACCTCCGAAACACAACCCGTCGATGGCGGCGATCAATACCGTGGGTGTTGCTTCCATCCGGTCCAACAGGGCCTGCAACCGGGAGGAGAAGGTGCGGGCTTGGTGCTGATCGAACTGGAACATCTCTACGCCGTCCGCTCCCCCGATGAAGTGCTCTTCGCCCGCCCCGCGGTACACAATGACCCTTACCTCCCTCCCCTCTGCCGCATTGAGATGAGCTTCCAACTCTTCGATCGTCTCGCTGTCCAAGGAGTTTCGGTCCCGTGGCCGGTTGATCGTCACCCAGTGCACGCTTCCATCTTCGTACACTTGCAGGTTCTTGAAGGCTTTCATGGCCACATCACGAGCCCCCCGTTGGGGCTCAGGACCTGCCCAGTGAAGAAGTCGGCCTCAGGGCTGGCCAGGAATACCACAACGGCTGCGATTTCCTGGGGTTTGGCGAACCGGCCGAGAGGGGTGCGACGCAACACCTGCTCCCGGAAAGCCGGATCGAGCTCGTCCAACATCGGTGTTTCCACATAGCCTGGAGCAATCGCGTTGACGCGGATGTTGTACATAGCCACCTCCCGAGCTAGAGTTTTGGTGAGCTGAACCACCCCGGCTTTGCTTACGCCGTAAGCGGCCGCTCCGGGAACGGGCATGAAGGCAGCCACGGAGGCAAAGTTGATGATCCGCCCGCCCCCTGTTTCCTTCATCCACTTGACGGCCTCGCGGCAGCAGTAAAACGTGCCTGCCAGATTGACTTGCAGGACCTTGTCCCACTGCTGGTCATCGGCTTCCTCCACAGAAGCCACCCTACCTAAGACCGCTGCGCAGTTGACCAGCAAGTCCAGGCGAGGCAACTGGGTACGAAGAAAGGCAAAAGCAGCGGTCACTGTGGCGCTTTGGGAAACGTCAACGAACACAGGTTCGGCCCGTTGCCCTACGGCACGGGCCACGGCCTCCGCTTTCTCTTTGTCCACGTCACCAACAAACACGCGCACCCCCCGGCAGCTCAAGGCTTCCACCACCGCCTGGCCAATGCCCGAACCGCCCCCGGTCACGAGGGCCGATTGGCACACGTACGCTCCTCCAAGGTGCATAGGTCTTTGAAGCGCTCGTAAGCTCGACGCGCCCGGTCCGTGGGAAACACAATGAACTCCCCCGAGCCCAGTTTGCTCACGATCCCTTCCGCCACCTCCTCGGCCGTGTCCATCTTCTCGTAGAGGTCTTCGATCCACCCGTCCAAGCCCTCGGCCCCGATGCAGCTTGCGAAGAACTCGGTTCTGGTGAGGTGGGGGCAGATCACTTGGACCTGGATCCCCGTCCCATCAAGGTCCTTGCGCAACCCCCGCGAGAGCCCCACCAAGGCATGCTTGGCCGCCAAGTAGGGAGCCACGTGAGCGGTGTGGGCCACCAGTCCCCCCGTGGAAGCGATGTTGACGATCCACCCTGCCTTTTGGGTCTTCATGACCGGAACAGCAGCTTGGATGAGGGCACATGCGGCCAGGAAGTTGACCTCCCATACCTGGCGCAGCTCGCTTTCCCTCGTCTCTTCCAGCGACCTGTAGATCCCCAGGCCCGCGTTGTTGACCAACACGTCCAACCGCCCCTTCCAGGCCACCGTTCGGCGCACCAGGTCCCCTCGGTAGCTGGGGTCGGTGAGGTCACCTGGGCAGAGGAGGGTTTCCCTGGGGCAGGCTTGGGCCACGGATTGAAGGCGGTCCGCCCGGCGGGCGGCAAGGGTTACCCATGCCCCCCGACGGGACAGCGCCTGAGCCAGAGCTGCCCCTATGCCCGAGCTGGCCCCGGTGACCAACGCCACCTTGCCCGTCCAATCCATCACGGCCCACCCCCGGACTGGCGAGCGATCATCGCCGCCAACCCCATGCCCCCACCCATGCACAGGCCCGCCACCCCCAATTCCTTCTCCTGCTGGGAAAGGTTGTGAATGAGGTCGACCACAACCCGTGCCCCCGAGGCTCCGATGGGGTGCCCCAAGGCAATGGCTCCCCCCCGGATGTTGAGCTTGTCCTGGGGAAGATCGAGTTCGCCACACACGGCCAGGACTTGAGCAGCAAAAGCTTCGTTGATCTCCCAAAGGTCCACCTGGCTCATGGACAAACCCTGTTTAGCAAGCAAGGTACGGATGGCCCCCACCGGACCCAGACCCATCACCGCAGGGTCCAAGCCCACCACGGCAAAGTCCACAAACTCCGCCAGCGGTCTCAGCCCGAGCTCCTTGGCCTTGGCTTGGTCGGCAACCACGACCAGGGCCGCTCCGTCGCTGATGGCGGAGGCATTACCCGCGGTGACCGTTCCATTGGGCAGGAATGCCGGTGGCAACTGAGACAGCTTCTCCAGGCTCGTGTCCGGCCTGGGCACTTCGTCCTGGGTTATCCAAGTCGTTCCGCTCTTGGGGCCAGGAACCTCCACGGGTACGAGACGGTCCTGGAACAGTCCTTGGTGGTGAGCCGCCACGGCCTTCTGGTGGGACCAAAACGCGTACTGATCTTGGTCCTTTCGGGAGATGGCGTACTTGGTGGCCACGTTCTCTGCGGTGACCCCCATGTGGTACCCGTAGAACGCGTCCCACAGTCCGTCGTGAATGAGAAGATCCAGGATCTGACCGTGGTTCATGCGGGCTCCCCATCGAGCCTGGGGCAGGGCGTAGGGAGCCGCGGACATGTTCTCAACACCACCGGCGAGCACCAGGCGCGCTTCACCCAACTGAATGGCCTGCGCCGCGAGCCAAATCGCCTGTAGCCCTGATCCACACACGCGGTTGATCGTATAGGCCGGCACTTCATAGGGCAGACCGGCGAACACCCCGGCCTGCCGGGCCGGGTTCATCCCCACGCCGGCGGACACCACCTGGCCCAGAATGACCTCGTCCACTTCCCTGGGGGGTAGGGGCAAGGCCTTCAACACATGCTGAATGAGCGCTGCAGCCAGTCGGGGGGCTGGGACATCCTTGAGGGCCCCTCCGAATCGCCCAAATGGCGTGCGCACAGCCGCCAGGCAAACCACTCGTTTGGCCCCCATCTCACTCTCCCTGCAAGAAGCTCAAGATCTCCTCGTTAACCTCTTTGGGCCTCTCCCAAAAGAACAGGTGGCCGCCTCCCACAACTTTGAACTTCGCGCCGGGAATGGCCTGAGCCAGCTTTTGGACAAAAGGCAAGGGAACGACGCGATCCTCGGCGCCGGCCAGGACCAGGGTGGGCGCGCGGATTTTTTCCACCGCTCCCCGGAAGTCGAACTGACTGCCAGCGGCGAACTGGCCCTGGAAGGCATGGGGGGGTGGGGTCTCCCTTACCCGCATTCGCACGAGCTCTTCTACTTCCTGGGGCTGGGTGGTGAAAAACTCCTGGGAAAGGGAGTACTTTAGCCCATGGCGGTGGATCTGGGCCAAGGTAAGCGCCCGCACGCTCAGGATCTCCTTCCAGAGGTCCGCAGTAGCCGCCAGGTACTCCGGCCCGCCGAAGTGGGTACACATCAGCACAAGCTTCTCCACCCGTTCGGGATGGTTCACAGCCAGGACCTGGCCGATGTACCCGCCCATGGAGGCCCCAATCACATGGACCTTGGCCAAGCCCAAGTGGTCCAAGAGTCCCAAGGCATCCTGGGCCATGAGGGTCACGCTGTAGGGCTCCTTGGGCTTGTCGGATTGCCCTGCCCCACGGTTGTCGAAGACCACGACCTGGAAGTGGGGGGCGAGGGCGGGAATTTGCCGGGCCCAGAACTTGCTGGAAAAACCCAGACCCTGGATCATGAGCACCCCCGGCCCCTGGCCATAGACTTCGTAGTAGAGCTCGATGTTGCCCACCTTAGCTTTGGGCATCGGTCTCCTGGCCTACCACACCAGTCCTCCATCCACGGGGATGACGGCGCCATTGATGTAGCCGGCCTCCTCGGAGGCCAGAAAGAGGTAGACCCAGGCCACATCCCTGGGTGTGCCCAAGCGGCGGAGGGGAACTCGCTCTCTCACCGTCTGAAGCACCTTTTCGGGAACGGATTTGACCATCTCCGTTTCGATGAACCCTGGAGCCACGGCGTTGACGGCAATGCCTTTGGGCCCTAGTTCCCGGGCCCAAACCCGCGTCAGTCCGATCAGGCCGGCTTTGGAGGCCACGTAGTTGCTCTGCCCAAAGTTGCCGTAGAGGGCCACGATGGAAGCCGTGTTGATGATCCGGCCATGGCCTTGGGCCAC
>CAKZKH010000084.1 GCA_937122485.1 uncultured bacterium
TTGGTTGCGTCCCGTCAAGTGGTGTAGATAGGGTTCCTTGTCGGTTGTGACGAGCCAGACAGCGATCACCTCCTTCGGGACCTCCAGGGCAAGGACTTCGAGCTCCTCTAGGGAGTTCCCGTAGAGGCCGGCCATCGACCCCAGGCTGAAGTAGCGCCGGAGGGCCAGCCACTCGTCTCCGTGTTCCTCCAGGGCCGCCCCGATCAGCCGGAGCGCCGACCGCGCTCGGGAAGATCCCCACGACGTTGCACCTCCGATTGACCTCCCGGTGCAACCGCTCCACCACGTTCGTTGAGTGGATCCTCCGCCAGTGGGGTTGCGGGAGCGCCATGGGCGTGATCACGTCCTCCCCCGCCTCCCGGAGGAGCTCTGCCGCCGTGGGGTGCTTCCCGTCGAGGCTCCCGGCAACCTGGTCAGCTCTCTCCCCGCGGCCTCTTGGTCGAGTTGGGCGAAGATCGTTCCCCCCATGCCCGGACAAGCGGCTGCGCTCCCCGCGGAACCAGTCCCAACAGGTTCCGCATGGTGCGCGAGGGGGCACCGCTGCCACGAGGCCCCGGCCAGGATCTCGGACAACGCCTGTCTGAGCCCGACATGCGCATCGGAGATCACGAGCTTTAACCCGAAGAGGTCCCGGCCTGGAGAGTCCCTGCAGGAACGACACCAAGAACGCGTAGCTCTCCGGAGGGCCCACGTCGAACCCGAGGATCTCCCGCTCTCCGGTCCGGGTCACCCCCACGGCGACCACCGCCGCTATGTTCACCCCCCGGCCCCCCCCTCCCGAACCTTGACCCCCGTCGCATCGAGCCCTACGTACGGGTACTCGCCGGTCAAGGGACGGTTCCACAACGCCTCCGCCCGCTCGTCGAGGCCAGCGCAGATCCACGACAGTTCGGTTTGGGAGATCCCTTCGATTCCCAGGGCCCGGACAAGGTCGTCCACCTTCCGCGTGGTCACCTCGTGGACGTACGCCCCCTGGACCGTCAAGAAGGGCCTTCTCCCTCCTCCGCCGGGGCTCAACCACCGCTGGGAAGTAGCTCCCTTGTTGAACCTTGGGGATCCGGAGCGTCACCGTGCCTACCCGGGGGTCCCACCTCCGGGGCCGGTACACGTTGTGGTACGTCGGGCGACCGGAGGTTCGGTTCTACCGCTCGGCCGGGGTCTTCTCCTTCACCTCCGCCTCCACGGAGCTCCTGGACGAGGAGCACCAGGCCAAGGCGTTCACCTCTGTGTCCGCCCGGTACTTGCGCAGAACAGCCCTTCGGCCACAAGTTGGGTTCCTCCTTCCAACCTGAGAAGGCTCCAAAGGAACCCTCCGGTGGCCTTCTCCTCAAGGCCGCC
>CAKZKH010000085.1 GCA_937122485.1 uncultured bacterium
TTCTTGTCCTTCTTGGCCAGCCAGGTCTGGCGCATCAGGGGGATTTCGGCACCGCAGGCGGGGTTTTGGCAGGGGAGCGTCCGCGCCCAAATGTAGCCCACCGGCACCGAGCCAGCGGGGTCTGCGGGGTAGAACCGGGCTAGTTCCCTCTTGGCCTCCGCCAAAACCCACTTGCCCCAAGCCTTCACCGCCAAAAGAAGAGGGCTTTCTTTGTCTGGGGTTTTGACGTCCAAAAGGGCCTTTTCCGATCCGGACGCCTCTTTCTCCCTGGATGCGGGAAGATCTTTGGGCAGGGGGACGTTTTTCACCGAACCGGGCGGGCCAAACTTTGGGGGATGTTCCAGGACGCACTTGAGAATGAGCACGGCCACAGGGTTGTAGTCCAGGGCATAGGTCTCGCAGCCCAACCTCAAAGCCTCTAACGGGATTGCCCCGCCGCCAGCAAAAGAATCAAGGATACGTGGCGCACGGCCGTCGTGGGCCTCTGGGATATACCGACGCGCCTTCTCCAGCAACTGGTTTCCACCCGGGTTGTTCTTGGACACCAGCTCCCAGGGGGCCAAGTCCCGCACCAGGGTCAGCAAATCCTCCCGCCGATGGGGGTCGTCGGGGACGAGCGCGGCCAGGGCGGTGCAGCGGGAGGCCGCTAGCGGCCGGCGGGCCCACCAAATGTGCAGGGTGGAAATATGGCCATGACGAATGTTCTTTTCGCGTTTGGAGTGCTCAGAAACTTCCTTGATCGGAAACCCCGCTTCTATCAGGCGCTTTTCGTGTTCACCCATCGAAAAACCCCCTCGGCAATGGCCCCCCAGGCCGCCTCTTCGCCTGGCTGGTCCCCGAGCCCCACCCGCGCATCCACTTACCCGGTGGGCAGATCATACCCATCCTGCACCTTGCCGCGAACATCCTCAGGAAAACCCAATTGCCTTGCTTCTCTCCCAAGGTCCACAAGGCTGCGGGTGCTGGGGAGAATTTCCCCCTGGAACAACCGGCGGGATCGGCAGTGCTCGGCGAACTCCTCAGGGTGAAGATGAACACGCCCATGGCCACTTCCCGGGCGAACTGCTCGTAGAACCTCCGGATCCCCTCAAACAACGGGAGCTCTGTGGGCTGGACCACCACCAGATGGAGATCGGACCACCCTCCCCCACTCCCTGGGCCACGGATCCCAAAAGGATGATGCGCTCCGGCTGCGGCTCTTGCTCTTTGAAAGAGTGCAGCAACCGTTCCCGCTCCATGTGGATCAGGCTCGCCCGGTTCCTCTCGTCTTCCGTCATCGCTTCACGATTCTCCTCGCCCCAAAACCCCTGCGGATTTCCAATCCTTAAGCACGTATTGCACCTCGGTGCGCACTTCGAACGCTTGCCTCGCGGGATCGCGGACTACGTACAGCTTGGGTGAAATGGCGGCGTCCTCGACCGCGTACAGCCAGTATTCATCCCGGAGGCGTTGGGCCATGAGCCACTCGTTTTTCGTGAGCACCACCGGACCCGTGTCTGCCCGGGCCTTGACCTCGATGTACCGCACCTCGTCCGGCCCCACGGACTTGATGTCGTAGCCCAGGTTTTGCTCGGAGACGTCCTGGGGCGTGCGGCCCTGGCTGCGCTCGTAGGCCATGGCCAACTCCATCCCGATTCGCTCGATCGTGCGGTCGGGCCAAAGTTGTTCTCCCGGAGCAGGATGAACCGCCACCACCCCAAGGACCTCAATCTCGCCGGGAAGGAGGCTCGTGTCCCGGTCAATTTTTTCTTGGAGTTTCTGGTAGCGCTGCTGAAGTTCGGCCTTTTTGCGTTCGGCCTCGCGAAGGGGGAGGTCCACGGGTTCGCCCTTGGCCTGGCGGGTAACGAGCTCCGTGAGTTGCGCATCGACCTCCAAGATGAGGCGCTCAAGGGAGCGCAGGCCGTACCGACGGCGAACCTCGGCTTCCCTTCCCCGCAGCGCGCGCACCTCGGCAATGAGGCCAGGAAGAACGTTTTCCACGACAAAGGCCTCGATCCTCGTCCGCTCCTTTGGGTCAAGCGGCGGGGAAGACCATTTGCCCGGCTTAAGGTCCCAAAGGATTGCGGGAGAGATGACCCGAGAAGAGGAACCATCGTTCGGAACGTAGATCGCTAGCAGGTGCTTGAACGCGACGTCGCCGTTTCCGTCGCGGGCACAAGCAGTCAAGAACCACATGTGCCCAGAAAGTTTGCCCGTGGGATCTTCAAAGACCGCGCCCATCCGCAAATCTTCTTCGCTCCTCTTTAGGACCTCCTCGATCACCGCCTCGAGCAAGGGGTGCCCAGGGGCTACGAATTCTGCGCCCGTCCGCCGGGCCTCCTCCTTGTAAAACGTGAACCGCCGGTAGTTCTCCTGCACCTGACCGTAGCCATCCACAAACGAAGGTGGCCGCTGGCGGAGGAAAAGGGGCACGCGCTCCAGCCGCCAAAGGCCGTCGGCCCTCTTTTCCAAGGAAAGGTCCAAGAATCGGCACGCCTGGAGGAAAAAGGCCTCAATGTATTCGGGCACAAGCCGGGTTTCCCGGGCCTTACGTTCCTCGCCCACAATGCCGCTCAGGTCAATGTGGCGCAAGGCCAGGGCTTCTTGAGCTGCTTCCTTGGC
>CAKZKH010000086.1 GCA_937122485.1 uncultured bacterium
GCGGTCATCAGCCGCTGGCGGGCGATGGCCAAGGCCACCCGCGAGGTGTCGCAGGTGATCCAGCGCCGGCCCCACTTCTCAGCGACATAGGCGGTGGTGCCGCTGCCGCAGGTGGGGTCGAACACCAGGTCGCCTGGGTCGGTGGTCATCAGGAGGCAGCGTTCGATGACTTTAGGGCGCGTCTCTACAACGTATTTTTGGTCTGGATTGAACCCGGCTGTATCAGTCCAAACTTCCGAAAGAACTTTGAGCGGGTAGTCATCAATGTAGTATTTCCAACGCAGCCTAGTGCCATCCTTGACAACTCGAGGGGTTTTCACAAGGCGGTTCATGCCTTCCGGGTAGGTTAAGCTCCAATGTCTGTTCCTATTCGGCCTGAAAGTCTCCCCACAGAATTCCAGCGGCGTATCTTCCTTAGGGGGTCCTGAGCTCTCCAGACTGACAAGCTGAAAAACCTTGGCTCCGTTCGGTAGAAGTGTGGGATCCGCGGTCTCTGCTCGGGTGATTTTCCTGACTGAACCGTCTGCTAACTCCACATTGCTGTAGAAGTCATCAGGCAGTTTTGGTTCATACAACTGCCGATATTTTATATGGGCTTTGTCTCGGGCATACCAAAGAAGATAGTCGCTGGTCCGGCCAAGTTCGTTAGAAACCATGCTGCCAGTTTTTGCGAAAGTGATAAGGCGAACAAAATTCTCTGCGTCAAACACTTCATCCATCAAGCACCGCACGCGGTGCACATTCTCATCGCTGATCTGCACAAAGATGCTGCCGCTCTCGGTCAAGAGTTCCCGCGCCAGGAGCAACCGGTCGCGCAGATACGTGAGGTAGGAGTGGATGCCCAGCTCCCAGGTGTCGCGGAAGGCCTTGATCTGCTCCGGCTCGGCGGTGAGGTCCTCGTCCTTGCCGTCCTTCACATCGCGCTTGTTCACAAAGGGCTGGAAGTTGGAGCCGTACTTGATGCCGTAGGGCGGGTCGATGTAGATCATCTGCACCTTGCCGGCCAGGCCTTCCTTTTCCAAAAGCGAGTTCATCACTAAAAGCGAATCGCCGGCGATCAGGCGGTTCGACCAGCCGTGCTTGTGCTGGTAGAACTCGATGGCGGTGCGCAGCGGCTCTTGGCGCTCCTGCTCGAAGAGCGGGAGTTGCGCCGCTCCGCCATTGCCATTGCGCTTGCGCACGGCTTCGATGATGGTGCGCGGGTCGATGCGCTCGTGGACATGCAGCGAGACGGTGGGTACCTCGAAGGAGGTATGCTCGGCCTTGCCGGCCCACACCAGTTGCGGGTCGAGATGCGGGTCGTAGGCGTAGGTCGTTTTCTTCTGGCCGGCGTCGGGGTCGTTCTCCGGCGTCACCAGCCCCGCCGGCGGGTTGTTCACCCGCTCCTTGTCGCGGTGTTCGTAGGATTCGATCGGGCGTTTGGCCCCGGTTCTACCTTCAGACTTCTTTCTCGGCATGTAGTTCTCCTTGGTTTCTCGAACGCCTTACTTCAATTTGTACTGGTGCGTGTGGAATAGTCTTCTCATTCCCTGTGTTGTTCATGCCACAAGCCCGTCTTTATGGTCAACGCTACCCTCATTATAAAAGGCCCCTTGCTCCACAACCAAGCCAACCTTTCGCTAAGTAACGGTTCGCTCTTACCCATACCCCAACTCCTACAAATTGGCGGCGATCACGGAATCCAACTCCACGGCCTCGGCCTGCTGTTCCCTTAGCTCGGCCACCAGCCGCCCCGCCTCTTGCTCGAAGGCCTCGCCGCCCTTCTTCCCCTCGGAGCTGGCAAACTGCGAGAGGAAGTACTCGTACACGCGGCCGAGCACGTCCCTGGCGCGGCTCTCTTCGCCGCCCACCTCAATGTTGCTGATCAGGTCGATCAACTGGCCGAGGCGGGTCTTGTCCAGCGCGGGGCGGGCGTAGTCCTTGGGCAGCACGCCCTTGAGCGCCGGGTTGTCACGCTCGATGGCGGCCATGGCGTCGTCCACGAGCTGGCCGATCGTGGGCTGGCGGGCCTGGGCCTTCAGGCGCTGCCAACGCGCCCCGGGCGGCACCCAGAAGACGTTCACCGCGCGGTACTCGTCCGGGTCCTCGGGATCTGCGCCGCTCGCCTGCTCCGCCACGAGTTTCCCGTGCTGCTCCTCAAAGGCATCGGAAATGTACTTGAGGAAGATGAGGCCCAGCACGACGTGCTTGTACTCGGCGGCGTCCATGCTGCCGCGGAGGCTGTCGGCGGCTTGCCAAAGCTCGGCCTCAAAACCCAACCTGGCTCCGCTGGAGCTCCCTTGCGAGGACTTCCTTTTCCTAGGCGCCACCGCCCCTCCAAGCGTTCGGTACCCGACCTAGTCCACTAGCTCGGGGCGATGGTAGCACGCCGGGCCCAGCCGCGACAAGTCGACCGACCCGTCAGTACTGTCCCCTACCCGCCGCCCGCCCCGCTCGTCTTGGAGACCCTGAACCGCTCCGGTACCATCGGGGGCCGTGGCCGCCCAGGTTCACGTCGCCTTCCTCTGGCACATGCACCAGCCCTGGTACCTCGAGCCGGGCTCCCATCACGCCCTCCTCCCCTGGACACGGTTGCGGGCCACCAAGGACTACACCGACATGGCCCTGCTCCTTGAACAGACCCAGGCCCCGGTCACCGTCAACTTCGCCCCCAGCTTGGTGGAGCAGCTCCGCCGCTATGCCAGCGGCCAAACCTGGGACGCGTTCACACCCTCCCGGGCCACGCCCCAAGCCCTGGAGGAAATTCGTACGGGGCGCCTATCGCTGCCCTTGGCCCGCCGCGGGTTTCCCTTGCCCAATCTGGAAGCCCTCCGTTCCCAGGCCTCAACCCCCCAGGGCGAACGCAACCTCTGGGGGTGGTTTCTTCTTTCCTGGACCGCGCAGGCCGTGCTGGAGGCCAGGTCGGATTTGCATCTTCCCCCCGGTCACGCCTTCACCGCCCCAGAGCTTGCCGAACTGGAGGTGTTGCACGGGAAGATCCTCGCCGAGGTCGTCCCCCGCTACCGAAAGTTGGCCGAGGAGGGCGTTGTTGAGCTTTCGGCCACGCCGTTTTACCACCCCATTCTTCCCCTTTTGCTTGATTCGGCTGTGGCTCGCCGGCCGCACCCGGAGGACACAGTCCCCGCTTTCTCCGCCCCAGAGGACGCCCACGTCCAGGTGGCCCAGGCCCTCGCCCACCACAAAGCCGTGTTTGGGAAAGAGCCCCAGGGCATGTGGCCAGCCGAAGGGGCGGTGAGCCCCGAGGCCGCGGCGGTGTTCGCTCAACACGGCGTGCTCTGGATCGCCACCGACGGGGAAATTTTGGCCCGCACCTTGGGCCGTTCCCCTGCCCCCGAAGAGCTCCACCTCCCCTGGAAACTCAGCACGTCCCACGGCGAAATAACCGTGCTCTTCCGGGACACGTTCCTCTCCAACCGCATCAGCTTCGATTACCACGCCTGGAGGCCTGCGGACGCGGTGGCCGACTTCGTGGAGCGCCTGAAGGCCGTGGGGGCCCACTGGAAGGCCGCACAACCCCCGCTGGTCCTCATCGCCATGGATGGGGAAAACGCCTGGGACTTCTACGAGCGCAACGGCCGCGCCTTCCTTCTGGATCTTTACCACCGGGTTCAGGATGCCCCGGGCCTTTGTCTCACCCGCATCTCCGACTACCTGGCGCAGTTCGGGGCTCAGGCCTCCTTGCCGGGCTTGTGGTCGGGGTCCTGGATCTCTGCGGACTTCCGCACCTGGATCGGCTACCCCAAGCAGAACCAAGCCTGGGAGCGGCTTGCCGCGGCACGGGCTGCGGTAGCGTCTCACCCGGACCCAGAACGCCGCGCACGGGCCCGGGAACACATCTACATCGCCCAGGGCAGTGACTGGTTCTGGTGGCTGAGCCCGTACAACACCACCCCCCAGGCCCCCCTGTTCGACCGCTTGTTCCGGGCCCACCTGGCCCAAACCTACCGGGAGCTTGGGCAGAACGTGCCGGCCTTGCTACAAGAGCCCCTGGCCTAGGCCTTCCGCTTCCCACCAACTTCCTGTAAAGTACGTCTGATCTGGCCCGAGGAGGGCACGATGAAGGGTGTGCTGACCTTTGTGTTGGCCGGCGGCCGCGGGGAACGCCTGTACCCCCTCACCCGGGATCGGGCTAAGCCCGCCGTGCCCTTCGGCGGCCTTTACCGCATCATCGACTTCACCCTCACCAACTGCCTCCACTCCGAGCTCCGCCACATTTTCGTCCTTACCCAGTACAAATCGCTGTCTCTGGAACGCCACATCCATCTGGGATGGTCCTTGTTCAGCCACGCCCTGGGGGAGTTCCTGGTGACCCTGCCTCCCCAACAACGGGTGGACGCCCACTGGTACCAGGGCACAGCGGATGCCATCTACCAGAACTGGTACTCGGTGGAGCGGTTCACCTTGGGTCAGGGCAAACCCGGGGCCATCCTCATCCTCGCTGGCGACCACGTGTACAAAATGGACTACCGGCCCATGCTCCAGTTCCACCAGGAGCACAAGGCCGACCTCACCGTGGCCGTTTTCTCCGTAGCCCTGGAGGAGGCCATGGGGAAGCTGGGTGTCCTGGTGGTGGACGCCGACCACCGCGTCCTTCGGTTCGAGGAGAAGCCGGCCGAACCCACACCCTCCCCGGAGAACCCCCAAGTGTGCCTGGCCTCCATGGGCATCTACGTGTTCAACCCCGATGTGCTGTGGGAGAGGCTCCAGGAGGACGCGGCCGACCCCTCGTCCACCCACGACTTTGGGCGGGACGTGATCAACCGCATGGTGGGCGAAGACCGGGTGGTGGCCTTCCCCTTTGCGCTGGGGAACCGCAACGATGTCCCGTACTGGCGGGACGTAGGTACACTCGATGCCTACTGGGAGGCCCACATGGACCTCGTGTCCGTGGTGCCCAAGTTCAACCTGTACGACCGGGCCTGGCCGATCCACACCTACCACGAGCCCTGGCCCCCGGCCAAAACCGTGCACGAGGAACCCGGCCGCACCGGGATGGCCGTGAGCAGCCTCCTCTCCCCCGGGGCCATCGTGTCCGGCTCCCAGGTCGTGCGGTCCGTCCTCTCCCCGGGGGTCAAGGTCAACAGCTACGCCTACGTGGAGGAATGCGTGCTTCTGGCTGGGGTGGACGTGGGCCGGGGGGCCCGGATCCGCCGGGCCATCGTGGACAAGGGTGTACGCGTTCCTCCCGGGATGGAGATTGGCCACAACTTGGACGAAGATCGCAAGCGGTTCACCGTGAGCGAAGGGGGGATCGTGGTGATCCCCAAGGAAACGGTGTTCTAGAAAGGGGTGTCCATGCCGTTTCTCGGCGGGCCTGAGCTAG
>CAKZKH010000087.1 GCA_937122485.1 uncultured bacterium
CTTTGTTTTTGGTGTTGCAGGGTGGCAAAGAGTAAAGGTTTGACCCCGTTAGCGAGCCACCGTCTTGCGGGGCAAGGGCGGGCAGACCTTCCGCCTGCGGGACGAGATCCCGGCCCAGGCGATGCCGGCCTTCCACGCGGTCGGGATGCGCGCCCCCCGGAGGCTGGAACACCTCGCCTGATCGCACCCCAACCTCCCCCGTAGTGCCACATCACCCACTCACAGGGTGGTTGTTGCCTTCTGCCCTACGTTCTTCCGTGCAACGGTTTCAAAGTCGGGTCTGGTTCAGGGACACGTTGGGAGTAGGGCACGCCTTCTTCGCCATCCGGAACGACCTTGAGCAGGCCGACGCAACCTAGGTGGAAGATGTGGTTAGCGGGGCCTCCAGGAGCGCTTGTGGTCCGCCACCACCAGGGCCACAAAGAGGAGGGCAAGGCCAGCCCCCAACTGGGCCCACTTGCGGAGGAGTAGCTCGTTCGGCGTGAGGGGAGCGGGGAGGAGGATCAGGAAGAACCAGCCGGCTACAGGGTGACCAAGGAGTTCTCTCTGGGCGATCGCGATGACGAACGAGGCCCCCCACCAGGCGAGGGCTGCCCCCAGACCCACTTCCTCCTCCGTGGGGAGACCCACGAGGAGCGCCACCGCCCCCAGGACTACCCCCGGCGCCAGGAGCAAGAGCCATTTCCCCGGTGTGGTGGCAGCCACCGCCGTGCAGAAGAGCGGCACCGCCACATAGAGGAGGCGCGCCAAGAATATTTGGGCCTTCCTCCTCGGCGCGGCCACCAAGACCTCCAAGGTCCGCCAGTTCTTCTCTCGCTCTAGAATCGTGAAGGTAAGGAGTGGGAGCAGGATCGGGTAGACGAACTCCAGGAAGAGAAGCCACCCCTTGTCCTCCGGCCAGATCACCCCGCTGAGGCGAAGGACGGCAAGCAAGATGGGCAGGAGCCAGATCCCAGGGGGGACGGCGATCCTGGCCTCCCAGATGAGGTAGCGGATCACGACCGGATGAGGGCGAGGTACGCGTCTTCAAGGGAAGGGGTGACCGGCCGCCCGCCGGGGACCTCCCCCAGCACATGGACAGCTCGACCGGCGTCCCGGCGCTGGGTGATGAGCACCCGCTCTCCCCACGCCGAAAGCCTTTCTTGGATCTCTTCCTCAGAGAACTC
>CAKZKH010000088.1 GCA_937122485.1 uncultured bacterium
GCGCCCGAGAGCCGCAGGGCCCGATATCCGATGATCCCCGCGCACAGCCAGGGGGCGATTTCTTCGGGCGGCCGCTTTTGGGGCAACGGGTAGACAAACTCCCCCTGGGCCACAAGGTACTCAGCAAATCCTCCATGGACGTGGTATCCGGTGAACCGGGCCTGGGGGCAAAGATTCTCTTGTCCCTGCTGGCAAAAGTGACAGGTTTGGCAGGCCTGGCCGAGCCAGGCCACCCCCACGCGATCTCCCACCCGGAAACGGTCCACACCCGGCCCCAGGGCCTCCACTTCCCCCACCACCTGGTGCCCGGGAACGAGGGGCCTGCGGACCAGAGGGAGGTCACCTTCCACGATGTGAAGGTCCGTGTGGCAAACCCCGCAGGCAAGGACACGGATCCTGATCTCGCCGCGGTGGGGCTCAGGGACTTTGAGGTCCTCAAGTCTGAGGGGATGGATTTCTGCGGCCCCCTGAGCCCTCAGGACCATCGCCTTCATCGTTCAGTCAGCAAACTCCACAACCCACAGCTCGTCCTCCTCTACCAGGTAGTGCTCCGCCCGTGCGCCCCGCACCTTGAGGAGAACGTAGTCCGGGTCCTCTGGTCCTTCCCAATACTCCTCCCACTCCTCTTCCCAGAATTCTTTCTTCAGATCGTCGTCCTCCACCAGCTCCACGTCCCCGAAAACCTGAGCGTAGGCCCCTCCCTCCAGGTGGATGAACACCGCAGCTACCTTGGGGTTGGCCGCAATTTCCTCGATCTTGCGGGAGGACTTGCTGGTGGCAAACCACAGGATTCCATCTTCCTCGTAGGCCAGCAACGTCATGGGCCGCATGCGGGGATAGCCCTCCACAGTGGTCACCAGCAGGGCCACCTCGCTCTGCTCCACGATCTCCCACAGCCTCTGTTCGGCGTCGTTTTCCATCCAATCCCTCCTTGGGGGTACGAAAGGGAAAGCTTACCGCCGGAGGGCGGAGGCGGCTACGCACCTGTTTCCTCGGGTCGGTCCAGGCTTAGGACAACGGTCTTCCCTGTCAGTCCGGCCCAGATGTGAAAATCGCGGAGGAGGGAGGGACGCACCGTCACCAGAAGCGGCGAGCGTCCCGAGAGCACTTGGTGCAGTCCCGGACACAACCCTCCCCCGGCCAGCTCCAGCGGACCCACTTCGTCGATCACCACAACGTCCAATCCTTGCGCGTCCCGGGTGAGGACCTCGTTGGCGAAGGCCAGGCCCTGGGGGGAGAAAAAGAACCGGCGGAAAGGTATACCCGGAGGTTGTACACTGCACAACGGCATTTCTTGCCCGGTTCGCAGGTCGCGAACTTTGTACCCCACAGTTTCTCCCTGGTCCAGGACCCTGGGGCTGGCCACACCGCCCACCGTTCGGTTCGAGGCCCGCCAAAGCGTGGCAAACTGCAATACGGCCGTGGTCTTGCCTGCTCCGATCGAACCCGTGACGATCAGGGCCCGGCAAGCCCCAAGGTGCTCCATGGCTGTTGCGATGAGCTCAGCTGTTGGGGTTTTGCTCAACGGCGTGTTGGGCCTGGCGCAGCCGGCCGTGGTGGAAGGCCAGGATTTCCGCGAGGATGCTTAAGGCCACCGCCCCGGGGAAGCGGCCGCCGAGGGGTAGGCCCACCGGGCAGTGCAGCCGGGCCAGCCGCTCCTCGGAAATCCCCGCCCCGAGAAGGCGGGCCCGAATCTCCTCGGACTTCCGGAGGGAACCCAGCATCCCCACGTACGGCGGTCCGGGGTCTTGACCCAGCACTTGCCGGGCCACCTGGAAGTCCCGCTCGTGGGAATCCGTGCAGATCACCACGTAGGCCTTTAGGGGAAGGGCGGGGATCTCTGCGTAACCGGGTAGATGGCGCACCACCACCCCGGGACAGAGCTCTCCGGCGTGCTCTGGCCGCTCGTCGAACACGACCACGGGGAAGGCCGCGGTCTCCCAAGCCAGCCGGGCCAGGAGGGATCCAACGTGCCCAGCCCCAAAGACGTACAGGCGCGCCTCTGCGGAGAGGAACTCGTAGAACAAGGTGGAGCGGCCGCCTCCGCAGCGGAGGCCCCGGTCCACCAAGTTGTGGACCACGAGCTCCACCCCCTCCCCCCGGCCCAACAGCTCCCGGGCCTGGGTGATCGCTTCCTGCTCGAGGATCCCTCCCCCCACGGTGCCCACGGTGCGGCCGTCGGGGAAGACCAGCATTTTGGCCCCTGGCCCCCGGGGAGCCGGTCCCTCCACGGCCACGACGGTCACCAACACCGCCTTCTCCCCGCTCTCCAGGGCTTCCAGGGCCGCCCGCAAAACCTCTGCGTTCATCCCTTAGCCTTTGAGCACCAGGGCGTTGAACTCCCGGATGAGCTCGTCGATCTCGTGGGCCTGGCGGTGAATCCGATCCCAGTACTCAGGCCAATCGTACCACTGGGCCAACAGGTCGTCGGCGGACTTGCCCATCTGCTCCACCCAGGTGAAGTACTTAAGGTTATGGATCCTTCGCCGGTCCCAGTGGGAAAGCTCGGCCATGTGATCCGTGCTGGCCCCCAAGAGCCAACGGGCGTGGTCTACCGCGGCTTGGGTAAGGGTGTACGGCCCCCGCTCGGCCCGCAGCTCCTCGATTCGGCTCCCATAAAGCTCCATGGAGTCGGTGAGCACGGTGAGGACCACGTCGCGGGCGGTGAGCTCGTAGTATCGGGCCAACTTGACGGCCCCCACGAGGTTGGCGGCCCCGGAGATGCCCACGAGGTCGAGGCGATCGACAAGGGCGGTGGGGACCCCCTGGCTCACCAGGTGCTTCTTGCCTTGTTCCTCGTTGAACAAACGGATGAGGGAGATCGGAGCCTCGTCGTCAATAGCAATCGCCAGGTCGGTGTTGCGCACGTTGTGGATCCAGGGCACGTGCTTGTCCCCAATGCCTTCGATGCGGTGGGCGCCGAACCCGTTCAAGAGAAGGGTGGGGCATTGGAGGGACTCCCCCACGGCCAGCTTGGCGTGGGGAAAGCGTTCCTTGATATAGTCGCCTGAGCCCAAGGTGCCGGCCGAGCCGCTGGTGAGTACCACGCCCGCCAGCCGCCCGCCCACAGCCTGCACCACTTCTTCCATGGCTGGCCCGGTCACCGCGTAGTGCCACAGGTGATTTCCGTACTCGTCGAACTGGTTGAAGATCATCACGTCGGGGCGGGTGGCCTGGAGTTCCTTGCATTTCTGGAAAATCTCCCACACGTTGGACTCCGTGCCGGGGGTGGCGATCACCTCGCCGGCGATTCGCCGGAGCCACTCGAACCGCTCCTTGGACATGCCTTCCGGGAGGATGGCGACGGACTCGCAGCCCAACAGGTTGGCCACGTAGGCTCCCCCCCGGCAGAAGTTGCCGGTGGAGGGCCACACGGCCTTTTGCCGGGCAGGGTCGAACTGCCCGGTGACCAAGCGGGGGACCAAACACCCGAACGTGGCCCCCACCTTGTGGGCTCCCGTGGGGAACCACTTGCCCAGCAAGGCCACGATCTTGGCCGGGACCCCTGTGAGCTCCTGGGGAAACACGAGGAAGTTGATCCCCCCAAACCGCCCACCGTGTTGGACCGGCTCGTTCTTCCAAGTGATGCGGAACAGGTTGCGGGGGTGGAGATCCCACAGGCCAATGCCTTGCAGGTCCTTTTGGATGTGGGACGGGATGCTCTGGGGCTGGCGCATCTCGGCGAAGGTGGGGATGAGAAGGCCCTGTTTGCGGGCCAGAGCCGCGTTTTTTCTCCTCTGGTCCTCGTCCATGCGCAGGTCGATCATGTTCAGCTCCTTTGAAAACCATTTGACCGGGCTTGGTGGCAATGCTATCATGTTGTCTGACAGGTAGACAAGTAGCCATGGAATTCCGCAAAGTCCGGCCGACCAAGGCGTCCACCGAGGTGGCGGCCCAGCTCCTCGAGGCCATCCGCGCTGGGGCGTTCCCCCGCGACGTCAAGCTCCCTGCAGAAGCGGAGCTGGCCCAGCGGATGGGGGTCAGTCGGCCCACCGTGCGCGAGGCCTTGAGTGCGTTGGCGGCTGTCGGGCTCATCGAGGCCCGACCCGGCATCGGCAACTTCGTGCGCCAACCCACGGAATCCCTGGCCTTTCAAGCTTTGTTCATCTTGGAAAGCGAAGCCAGCTGCCTGGAGATCATGGAAGCCCGTACGGCGTTGGAGCCCCCCCTGGCCGAAGTGGCGGCGCGCAAGCGCACCGACGACCAGGCCCAAACCTTAGGGGACCTGTGCCAGCAGTTGGTGCAGCTGGCCCACCCCGACCGGTTTGAGGAGTACTTCGCCGTGGACAAAAGGTTTCACCTCGTCCTGGTCGAGTGCACCCGCAACGCTCTTCTGTCCTCGGTTTTGACTCCCTTGGTCAACACCATGGACCAGCAGCTGTACCGGGAGTTCACCCGCAAGTACTACCTCAAGGACCTGGGCAGCATCGAGGAAGTGGCGGAGCTCCATGGCCAGGTGGCCCGGGCGGTGAAGCACAAGCGGCCGGCGCAGGCCCGGGAAGCGATGCGGGCCCATTGGCAGAGGATGTGGCAGTTGGTCCACGAAGAAGGAAACGCCCAAAACTAGACGAAGGAGGATCAGGATCGTCATGGAGAAACAGACCGTCGTGGTGGCCTTGGGAGGAAACGCCATCCTCCAGGTGGGCCAGAAAGGGACGTTGGAGGAACAGTTGAGGAACGTGCAGCATGCGGCCGAGCAGCTGGCCACCATCGCCCTGTCCGGCCGGTGGCGGCTGGTGATCACCCACGGCAACGGTCCTCAGGTGGGCAACATCCTCCTCCAGCAGGAGGCGGGCAAGCACCTGGTGCCTCCCATGCCCATGGACGTGTGCGGGGCCCAATCCCAGGGGTTTATTGGGTACATGATCCAGCAGGCCCTTAAAAACGTCCTGGCCCGTCATGGCCGCGCCGACATCCCCGTGGCCACCGTGGTTACTCAAGTGCTGGTGGACAAAAACGATCCGGCCTTTCAAAAACCCACCAAGCCCGTGGGCCCGTTCTACAGCGAACAGGATGCCAAGCGCCTGCGGGAGGAGAAAGGGTGGCACGTGGTGGAGGACGCGGGTCGGGGTTGGCGCCGGGTGGTGCCCTCCCCGGATCCCAAGGCCATCGCCGAGAGGGAAGCTATCCGGACGCTTCTTTCCAACCACACGGTGGTGATCGCCTCCGGCGGCGGGGGGATCCCCGTCGTCCAGGAAAACGGGGTCCTCCGGGGTGTGGAGGCCGTCATTGACAAGGACCTGGCTGGGGAGCGGCTGGCCGAGGACGTGGGCGCTCAGGTGTTCATCATCCTCACCGACGTGGACAAGGTCCGCCTCAACTACAAGAAACCCGGGGAAAAGGCCCTGGACCGGATGACGGCCTCCGAGGCGAGGGCGTACATCGCCGAGGGCCACTTCGCCAAGGGTTCCATGGAACCCAAAGTTCTGGCCACCGTGCGGTTCCTGGAGGCCGGAGGAAAGCGAGCGGCCATCGCTTCCCTGGATCAAGCTGTGGGAGCATTGGAAGGTCGCGCGGGCACCCAAGTGATCCGCGACTGAAAAGGAGGAAAGAAAATGGCGGCAACCGATCTGCGGGGACGGGATTTCATCACCCTGATGGACTTCGATCGGGAAGAGATCGAAACCATCTTGGACACGGCGTTCGACCTCAAGCGGAAGTGGATCCGGGGCGAACCCCACAAGGTGCTGGAGGACAAAACGCTGTTCATGCTCTTCTACAACCGCTCCTTGCGCACGCGCAACTCGTTTGAGGCAGGCATGACCCAGCTGGGGGGCCATGCCCACTTCTTGGAGCCCGACGCCGTGTACACCCCGGCTCTTCCGGGTGAGGAGCAGGCCTACGCCACCGAACGCATCGCCGACGTGGCCCGCGTTCTGGCGGAAATGGGCCACGGCATCGCTATCCGCATCTACGGCAAGCCCACGGGCTGGATCTACGGCAAGGGCCGTCTCAACATCTTGGAGTTCGCCAAATGGTCCAGGGTCCCTGTGATCAACATGGAAGACGACGTGGACCACCCCTGTCAGGGCTTGGCCGACATCATGACCATCCTGGAGAAGCTAGGCCACCACCTGCAGGGCAAGAAGTTCGTGATGTCCTGGGCCTACTCCGGCTCGGTGGAGAAGCCGCTGGCTGTGCCCCACGGGGCCATGATGGCTGCGGCCTTCTTCGGCATGGACATCACCCTCGCCCACCCCAAGGGCCTGGACCTCGATCCTCAAATCCTGCAGTTTGCCCAGAAGACCACGAAGCGCTACGGTGGGGACTTCCGCATCGTGCACGACATGGACGCGGCGTTCAAGGACGCCGTGGTGGTGTACCCCAAGTCCTGGACGTGCCAGGCCACGGACGGCAAAACACCCATGGACCCCCAGAAGTCCAAGGCCATCTTCGAGGCCAACAAGCACTGGCTTACCACCAAGCAGAAGATGGAGCTCACCGACGGGGCGCTGTACATGCACTGTCTGCCGGCCGACCGGGGCATGGAAGTCACCGACGAGGTCATCGACGGCCCGCATTCGGTCATTGTGGAGCAAGCGGCCAACCGCCTCCACGCCCAAAAAGGCCTGATGGCCCTCATCATGGGCTGACCCCAGGAGGAGCAGATGAGCTGGTTTGACCTCTACGGCAAGGACCTCATCAGCACCAAGGACTGGACGAAAGAGGAGATCGAAATCGCCCTCAAGGTGAGCGAGGAGCTCAAGGGCATGTACTACGCGGGCCTACCCCACCCCTCCCTCAAGGACAAAACCTTCCTCATGCTCTTCTTCAACACTTCCACAAGGACGCGGCTGTCGTTTGAGACGGCGATGACCCAGCTGGGGGGGCATGCCCAGTTCATCGCCGCCACCGACCTGCGCATGTCCCTGGAGGACAAGCCCGGGGCGGGGGAAACGATCAAGGACACGGCCAAGGTCATGGCCCGTTATGCCCACGGCATCGGGATCCGGCTCTTGGAAGACAAGGTCTCCCGCTACGGGGAAGACACGGAGATCATGTACAAATTCGCCGAGCACGCGGAAATCCCCGTGATCAACATGGCTTCCAACATTTGGCACCCCTGCCAGGCCATCACCGACCTTTTCACCTTGCGGGAGAAACTGGGCCCGGACCTCAAGGGGATCAAGTACACGATCATGTGGGCCTATTCGCCTTGGGCCCGCTCCTTGGGGTCCGTCCAGGACGAGATGATCATCGCCGCCCGGTTTGGCCTGCACGTGACCGTGGCCCACCCCAAGGGGTACGAGCTCGACGCCGAGGCCCTCAAGTTGGCCCAGCGGTACGCCCAAGAAAGCGGGGGCAGCTTCGAGGTCACCCACGAACTGGACGACGCCCTCAAGGGGGCGGTGGTGGTGTTCCCCCGGGGCTGGATGAGCCTGCGCCGCTATGAAATCGGCAAAGAGGCGGAGATCAAAAACGCCGAGAAGTTCAAGGACTGGAAGTACACCCGCGAGCGCCAGAAGAAGCTGTGCAAGCCTGGGTACCTCATGCACGTCATGCCCATCGACCGTGGGCACGAGGCCGACAACGACATCTGCGACGACCCCCAGCTTTCTTGGATGTATGACCAAGCCGAGAACCGCCTCCACACCCAGAAGGCCATCCTGGCCCTTACCATGGGTGGAAGGCTTTAGCTCCCCTCGGACGTCCCCCTCCCCGGCTCCCCGGGGAGGGGGACCCTCCCTCCTACGCCCGGATCAAAAGGGTCAGGTAGAAGACGACCACGATCGTGGGAACAAGCAGGAGGCTTGAGCGGTAAATGCGCTGGGCCGCGGTCTTGTCCGGTTCGTCTGCCCGGCGCAGAAGAAGGACGCTGCTTACCAGCACAGCAAACAACCCGGCGTAGGTGGTGATCATGACCCTGTCGGCCAGGGTCAGGTACCCCACCGGGGGAATGGAGGAGGTGAGGTTGATGTGGAACATCACCGCCCCCAGCAAAGTGGACACGTTCATAGAAAGCCGGGCCAGCACCTTGTCCGGGGTCAACAGAAGAGAAAGGAGCCCCACGAGGATCATGAAACCCACGGGAAGCAAGGACTTGATCACCGCGGAGAGAAACACCCGCTGGATGTTGAGGTTGAACACAAAGCGGGAGAAGGACTCCCCGTACACCTCGTAGACGTGCTCGGTGGCCTGGGCATCCCAACCGGTGAGGTCCCACCCCACCACGATCACCGAGGGATCCACGCCGCTTGCTCGGGGGTCGGGGACGAACACAACTTGATCGGACGTGTACTTCTTGTGTTCGAGTTCAATGCTCAAAGCGTGGCGGTCGAAGGGGTAACTGCGGAGGTCGATATTTTGGGAGAGGTTGGCTTGGATGCGGAGGAACACCTCGGTGGGGGTGTTGATGAGCACGTCGGTGGAGGCAGCACGGCCGTTCATGAACTCGATACTGCCAAGATCGGCCAGGGGCTTCTCGCTCTGCAAAGAGAGGTAGAAGTCCACGGTATAGGACCCGTTGCCCACGTCGAACCTCCCGAAGTGGAGGACGTACAGGCCCACCCGGACCTGGACCGGGGCAGACAGTCCCCCCAAGGCCAAGCCACTGGCGCACACCGCCGCGAAGAAAAGGCTCTTCCTACGGTTCATGGGGACCTGAGCGTAGCGGAGAATGGTGGACGTTGGCAACTGGCCTGGGGTAGCAGGAGGTATACTCGGGCCCACGAGGAGGTTATGTTGCCGAGCACGGTGTTCACGGTGCACGGGGAAGCTAGCCCCGGCCTCGTCCCGTTGGTCCAGGGGCTCAAGGCCGTGTTTTTGAAGCACGGCTTCCAGTTTGAGGAAAGGCCGGAAGCGCCCCAACTGGTCCTCAACCTGGTGACGCCCACATCAGCCCGCCCCTACCGGCGAAAGGCCCAGGCCACGTTTGTCCTCTCCCTGATGGAAACGGAGCGGGTGCCCAACCCGGCGGTCCCGGCCATGTACCCCTACCTTGTTCGCACCCTGGCCAACATGCTGCTTGCTTACGTCCCGGGCCAAGAGGCCCACTTCTTCACCCTGGATTTGGGTCACTACGCGGAGCCCGAGGGCCGGGACTTCTTCGAGCGCCTGTACGCCCGCATCCTCCCCATGGCCTCCGCCACTTTGGTGGTGAACAACCGGTTTGAGCCGGACCTTGAGCCCGAGCTGTGGAACGGCGACGAGCTCACGGCGGCCCTAAGCCTGGCGGGAAAGAGACTGGCCGAATGGAACCTCCTTCCAGCTCCCTTCAACATTGAGGAGATCCTTCCTCCTGAGGACTTGCGTCACGTGAAGCGGCTGTACGGGATCGGTGGCCTGTCCTACGGCAACCTCTCCGTGCGCAAGGACGAAAAGCGGTTTTGGATGTCGGCCTCGGGCGTGGACAAAGCGAACCTCCGCGAGATCGGGCGGGACATCCTCATGGTCAAAGACTACGACCCCGCGGAGAAGGCCATGGTGCTGAGCGTACCCCCCCACGTGGAGCCCCGCAGGGTTTCGGTCGACGCCATCGAGCACTGGATGATCTACCGGGAGCACCCGGAGGTGGGGGCCATTATTCACGTGCACGCGTGGATGGCGGACGTGCCCTCGACCCAGGCCCACTACCCTTGCGGGACGTACGAGCTGGGAAAGTCCGTGGCGGATTTGGTCCGGCAGGCGCCGGACCCCGCCCGGGCCGTCATCGGCCTCAAAAACCACGGTCTTACCATCACCGGCCGCAGCATCCCCGACATCTTGTCCCGCATCGAGGGCAAGATCCTCCGTCAAGTGCCCATGGCATGAAAGCCCTGGTCTACCGCCCCTCGGTCCCTCGGTACCTGCTCACCCGGCTTGGGGGAAAACGCACGCCCTGGGGATGGATTCCCCTGCGGCTGGGGGAGGTTCCCGAGCCGGAGCCCTTGCCCGGGTGGAAGAAGGCCCGGGTGATCCTGAGCGGCATTTGCGGCTCAGACCTGGCCCTGTTGTGGGCCAAGAGCTCGCCCCGCCTGGCCCCGTTTTTTTCCTTCCCCGCCGTGTTGGGCCACGAAATCGTGGCCGAGGTGGACCGAACTCTTGTGGCGGTCAACCCAATCCTAACGTGCAAGGACCGCGATCTTCCCCCCTGCCCGGCCTGCGCCCGGGGGGACGAGGCCCTTTGCCACAACACCGCCGAGGGTTCCCTGGCCCCCGGGGGGATGTTGGGGTACAGCCAAGACTTCCCCGGGGGCTGGGCCGAGATCGTGGTGGCCCGGGAGGGGCGACTTTATCCGGTGCCTCCTGGGGTGCCCAAAGAGCGGGCCCTGCTGGCCGAGCCCTTGGCCGTGGTGTTCCGCGGCCTTCGCGCCGCGTCCGGGAAAGGTCAAAATCCGGTGCTGATTCTTGGGGCGGGCACGTTGGGGCTCCTGACCCTGTTGGTGTTGCGCCTTCAGGGCCACAAAGGTCCTGTGCACGTGGTGGCCCGCCATCCCCTGCAGGCGGAAATGGCCCAGAAGCTCGGGGCAACCCATGTGCACAGCGATCCGTGGGCCGCGGCCCAAGCGGTGGGCGCCCGATCCTACCGTGCCCCTATCGGTCCGCCGGCCTGGCGGGGAGGCTTTTCCTTCGTGGTCGACGCCGCTGGGACCGAATCCAGCTTTGACCAAGCCCTGTGGACCGTGAGCGAGGGGGGCACCGTACTGCTTGTGGGAGCCCCTGGTTCCGTAAGGGTGGACCTTTCCCCTCTGTGGTTCCGCGGGCTCACCCTCATCGGCACCTACACTTATTCCAGCCAAGACTTCGCCCAGGCCGTGGAAGCCCTTACTCTCCTGGACGGCGCAGAACAAATCGTGACCCACGTGTTCCCCCTGTGGGAGTACCGCAAAGCCCTGGAGACGGTGCGGTCCCGCGCCGGCCTCAAAGTGGCCTTCCGACCGTAACTCACGCGCCCTGCACGCGCCGCTGGGCCACAGCCAGGTTGGGTCGCACCTCCAAAACCACGCCGTTGGAAAGCGCTTGCCAGTCGAGGCTTTGATCCACAGGCTCGGAGGCGACGATCACGTGCTCGGGAGTTTTCTTCCAGTGAAGGGTGTAGTAGTCTGGGTCCTGGCGAAAGCAGCAGAAGGCGAAGAGCCCCTGGCCGCGGGTCACAAGCAGGTTGATCGCCGTGTAGTCCTGCACAATCCCCAACAGGTCGTCCAGGGCCTGGGCCAGGCCCGAAAGTGTGCCATCGGTCCACCGCTGGGCCAGCCACCGCACCAACCGCTGACTGTCCGTCCCCGGACCGGGGTCGAGCACGTGGGCGTCCCGGATTGTCCCGTTGTGGGCCAACACTAGGCCGCCGTAGACCAGCGGATGCGCGTCCACTCCACCCCGCAGGCCGGCAAACTCCGGGGAAGCCTTGCGCAGGTGGGCAACCACCAAGTCCGAAGCGACGGCCAAGTCCCCAGGCAACCCTTCGCCGGCGGCGCTCAAACCTTCCTTGCCCCACCGAAAAACCCTCATCCGGCCCCGCCCGTCCCGGTACGCGTAGCCAAACCCGTCGCGGTGGGGAGCCTTCTGGCCCCGCAGGCTCATGGCCCTCAAGCCGTGGGGAGCGTCCAGGAACCACTGCCGCAGCGGCCCAGGCCGAACCGATACCACCCCCAGCATCCGACACACGGCCTTTCCATCCTAGCGAGTCCAGGCCAAGCTGCCCAAGCGGTGTCCCCCACCCGGTTGCGGTAGACTTGGAGCCCCATGGAGATCATCGTGGAAGTGGCCCGCAAGGCGCGGGTAAAGGTGGAGCTCATGCCCCGGCTGGCCCCCCAAACGGTGCGGGCCCTCCTCCGGGCCCTGCCCATCCAAAGCGTGGCCCAGCGGTGGGGCGACGAGGTGTACTTTTCTGTCCCTGTGCAGGCCGAGGCGGAAAACGCCCAGGAGATCGTGGAGAAGGGGGACGTGGGCTACTGGCCACCGGGGAAGGCCCTGTGTTTGTTTTTTGGTCCCACGCCGTCGTCCCGCCAGCCTGGGGAGATTCGGCCGGCGAGCCCGGTCAACGTGGTGGGCCGCGCACTGGACGATCCCCGGGTCCTCGCCGCGGTAACCGACGGCGATCCGATCGAGGTCCGCCTGGCGTAAGACGACCTCTGCCCCATGGATCCGGGTCTGCGCATCACCTTGTGGGGCCTGGCGGGAAACGTCGTCCTCGCTGGCCTGAAGTTCGCTGTGGGAGTGTTCACCGGTTCGGTAGCCCTGGTGGCCGACGGGGTCCACAGCCTTACCGACTTGGCTACAGATTTGGTCGTGCTTGGGGGATTGAGGTTCGCTCGTCGTCCCGCAGACCGATCCCACGCCTTCGGGCACGGGAAGTTCGAGACCCTCAGTGCTGGGGTGGTGGCGGTGGCCCTGGGGGGGGCCGCGGGGTGGATTGCTTGGGAGGCCTGGAGGAACTTCCGCCTGGGGGGTCCGCCCGTCCCTGGCCCCGTGGTGGCCGCGGTGGCCGCTTTGTCGATCGCGGTGAAGGAATGGATGTACCAAGCCACCGTCCGAACCGGCCGCAGGCTTCGCAGCACCTCCCTGGAAGCCAACGCCTGGCACCACCGCAGCGACGCCCTGTCCTCGGTGGCTGTGCTCGTGGGGGGCTTGGTGGGGGCGTTCGGGTACACCCTGGCGGATCCTGTGGCCGCGTGGGCCGTGGCCGTTCTCATTGCCGGGGTGGGCCTTCAAATCCTCTGGCGGGTCCTCCACGAGCTGACGGAAGGGGCCCTGACCCCGGCCGAGCAGGATCGGGTGGTCCAAGCGATCACCCACGTTCCCGGCGTGGAGAACTGGCACAAGCTGCGCACGCGGTCGGCGGGCCGGGAGGCGTTCGTGGACGTCCACGTCCAAGTTAACCCCGAGCTCTCCGTGGAGGAATCCCATGCCATCGCCAGCCGGGTGGAACAGGCCGTGGCCCAAGCCCTGGGCGGGGAAGTTTCGGTCACCGTGCACATCGAGCCCAACCGGGAACGTCCCTAGGGGGCCTTCTTCGCCCGGCTCAACACCTCCTCGATCGTCCCGGCCATGTAGAAGGCCTGCTCGGGCACCTCGTCCAGTTGTCCATCGCACACCATACGGAAGCCCTTGACGGTGTCCTCGATTTGGACGTAGGCCCCCTTGCGGCCGGTGAAGGCCTCGGCCACGTGCAACGGCTGGGCCATGAACCGCTGGATCTTCCGGGCCCGCTTGACCGTGATCTGGTCCTGTTCAGACAGCTCCTCCATCCCCATGATGGCGATGATGTCCTGCAGATCCTTGTTGCGCTGGAGGATGGCCCGGGTCTTCTGGGCTACCTCGTAGTGTTCCCGGGAGAGAATGCGGGGGTCCATCAGCCGCGAGTCGGACTGCAGGGGGTCCACCGCCGGGTACAGCCCCTTCTCCGCCAGTTCCCGGGTGAGGGTGATGGTGGCGTCCAGGTGGGAAAACACCGTGGCCGGAGCTGGGTCGGTGAGGTCGTCGGCCGGGACGTAGATCGCCTGCACGGAGGTGATGGAGCCCCTGCGGGTGGAAGTGATCCGCTCCTGCAGCTCGGCCATTTCCGTGGCCAGGGTGGGCTGATACCCCACTTCCGAGGGCATGCGCCCCAAAAGCGCGGAAACCTCGCTTCCGGCTTGGGCAAAGCGGAAGATGTTGTCGATGAAAAGCAGCACGTCCTTGCCCTCTTCGTCCCGGAAGTACTCGGCCATCGTCACGCCGGAAAGGCCCACCCGGAATCGCACCCCCGGCGGCTCGTTCATCTGCCCGTATACCAGCACCGTGCTGGGCAGCACCCCGGCCCGCTTCATCTCCAAATAAAGGTCGTTGCCCTCCCGCGAGCGCTCGCCCACCCCGGCGAACACCGAGTAGCCCTTGTGCTCGTAGGCGATGGCCCGGATGAGTTCCATGATGAGCACCGTTTTGCCGACCCCTGCTCCCCCAAACAGGCCCACTTTCCCCCCCTTGGGGATGGGGGCAATGAGGTCGATCACCTTGATTCCCGTTTCCAGGACCTCGTCCTCCACAGAGAGGGCTTCCAAGGCCGGAGCATCCCGGTGAACTGGGTACCGTTTCTTCGCCTCCGGGGCCGGCAGTCCATCGATGGGATTTCCCAGGAGATCGAACATCCGGCCCAAGGTGTCCGGCCCTACGGGCACGGTGATGGGCCCTCCGGTGTCGTCCACCCTGTCCCCCCGTTTGAGCCCGTCGGTGGAGTCCATGGCGATGGCCCGCACAGCGGAGTCCCCAACGTGCTGCGCTACCTCCAGCACGAGGTCCTTGCCCTCGCGGGGGATGCGCAGGGC